>DAIPZX010000158.1:0-5690 GCA_036781995.1 Massilibacteroides sp.
AATAGTTTTAAAGATTTTGCAGAGAAATTACTGCACGGATTTGATGTTGGCATCAATAATCTATCACTAAAAAGTGATGCATCTGAGGATTTAAAATACTTATTAAAGAGTGTAGGTATATCTTTTAACGAAGCTCGGATTGAAAAGATGAAAAAAGAAGTTGATGAAGGGCATATAGGACTAATTGAAGGGGAACAGTATACCATATCAATTACTAAAGAAAACGAAAAATATATAATAAGAAGAGTCGTGACTACTCATCGTGTTAACGGCAACGATGTTGCCTTTGAGATCAAAGAAGAGTCTGACGGAACACAGCGTTTGTTTGATTTTATTCCTATGATACGTTCTGTGCTAGATAAGGAAACGACATATCTTGTAGATGAAATAGATCGGAGTTTACATCCCGCCTTACTGCACTCTCTTATAAAAAAGATAATGGATAATGATTCAACGCTTGGTCAACTAATCTTCACTACACACGAATCAAGTCTTTTAAGTTGTAAAATATTTAGAGCAGATGAGATTTGGTTTGCAGAAAAGGATAAAGAAGACCAGTGCACACATTTATATACGCTGAATGAATTTAAACCAAGGAATGACTTAGATATTGAAAAAGGTTATCTTAATGGACGTTTTGGAGCTATTCCTTTTTTATCGAGATTGGATGATCTAAATTGGAATTAATATGGGATATCAAAAAAGGGGATATGATAAGTCTCCTAACCAAAATAAGACTATGGATTATAGCCTTTTTGCCATAGCATGCGAAGGGACAGAAAGAGAACCAGGCTATTTTCGCTTATTTGATCATGTTGACAGAATAAAAGTTGATATAATAGAGAATCCAAAAGGTAAACGGGATTCTGCGCCAAAAAAAGTATTGGAAAGAGTCAAAAAATATGTGGGGGAGGTTGGATTATCCGTTGAAGATAACGATACATTGTGGTGTGTTATTGATGTTGATAATTGGCATAGAGCGCAAATAAATGAATTAGCGGAATAGTTTATCTTCGGTTTAGAATAAGGTGAAATAAAGAGAGTATGACGGACACTCTCTTTATTTTCATCTATATTTATTTACCCACCGCTGCCGTGATGTCCTGAATGTCTTGGAGGGTAAAGTTGCCTAACAATTGTATAACACTGAATCCTCTTTCTGTGTTGGCAAGCATGACGAGTTCGCTGATCAGGTCTCCTTTTTGTTTGGCGTAGAAGGTGGCGTTGGTTTTGCCGTCTTTTACACGCATTAGTTCTTCATGCTGCTTGTTTACCAGACCGAAAAATTCTTTGCGCATCATATCTGCCCTTTCTTTGTCGTTGGTATTGAGGATTTGGAGGGATTCCACTTTGCCTTTCATGTTCATCAGATTGAGCCCGTTGGTCTCGATATTGGGCATCATCTGGAACATGGCTTTGGAGATATAAACGGATTGCACCTGGTCCATATCCGCAAATTTGTCGAATAGCGCTTTCTGAGAGAAAGCCAGGCTCGTATAGAAAAGAGCGATGAGTAGAAGGATATATTTTGATTTCATACCTGATTTATTTTATTTGCTTGTTTAATATTTCGTTTACTTCCTGAAAGTCTTTTTGAGCGTCCGAAAGCTGCTCCATTCCTTTGTTTAAATTGGATGAAAGGAACGCAAGCGCCTGACCTGCTACAAGAGCTGCTTCCTGAGGATCTTGATAGGTGTCTGCCGTCATTTCAGAAGGGGTGTTGAATGAATTCTGATAAACTGCGATACCGATACATAGTAAGACGGTTGCTGCGACACCTGCTATTTTATAGGTCATTCTGCTGAGATGGATTCTTTTGCTTCCGGCGATATGCGCATCCAAAGACTTTTCCAACCGTGCTTCCAGTCCGTCAGGCAATGGGATCGTTTCCGAGCTGCGAAGCTGAAGGAATAGCTGTTGTTCATCCTTCCATTGAGCCGGAACATCCGTATGCGAGAAGAAAGCTTCTAATGTCCGGATTTCCTCGTCAGTAGCCGTTCCATTGTAATAGGAAGCGAGGTGTTGTTCTATTATCTTATCGTTCATAACTCATTACTTTTTCAAATTGTTCACGAATCGTTTTCCTTGCGCGGGAAAGTAAGACTCTTACGTTTACGGCACTCAGTCCTGTGATTTGTTCTACTTCCTCAGACGAACAGTTATCTATGCTGCGCAAGCGGACGATTTGCCGTTGGTTCTCCGGTAGTTCATTGATAATGCTGTTTATAATCCGGATACTGTCTTGTTCGATTAATTCCGTTTCCGGAGAGGTAGCATTGATAACGGTTGTTTCATTCACCTCTTCCCGTTTTCGTTTATAAACCGCAGACCGCAGAAAATCAAGACACATATTCCGTACTAAAGTAACGCAAAAAGCTTCGTGATTTTCTATGCTTATCAGCTCTTTACGCTTATCCCAGAGCTTGCCGTATGCTTCCTGTAAAATATCTTCCGCGTCTTGCGTATTATTGGTCAGGGCAAATGCAATCCGGTATAGCTTCGGATGTAGTGGTAAGAACTGCTGTTTAAAGCTTTGTTCATCCATTCTTGTGTCTATTTACCAGTGCATCGATATCAGATGCTTTTATCTGTCCTTTAATCCGGATTAGCGCATTCTTGCTTCCGGTGGTGAAAACAACAAGCTCCTGAATGATCTCTTCTTTCATCTTGACCAAAACACGTACCCGGTGATTATTTTCGTTTGATGTCACCATGGTTTCGTATCCGGAGTCCTTAAATTCTTTCAAAGCGGACTGAAAGTTTTCCTTGACAGAATTACTGCAATCGTTTAAGGATAGAATTTCTATTCCTTCAACGCCCATTACATCGGTCACCAGTCCGGCCAACTTCATGCTGATATTTCCTAACGATACGCGATTTACGTTCTGTTCTTTCGAAAAATTATTGAATAATTGGTCGATGTTATCCTGTGCATAGCTTGTTTGTGTAAACAAAGCAATTAATACGATAAAAATATATTTAGTTCTCATTCCTGTATCTGTTAAATGAATAATCCATTTATTAATTAATCGCGCCATTAACCGTGTTCTATATACAAGACGGAACGGGATGTTTGTTTGTTACAAAAAAGAGGAAGAAATTTTTCAGAAAAGGTATAGTGGTTCTGGTTGAGTCTGGTTGGAGGTATGTCAAAATCAGAATTTTGACATACCTCTTGAATTTTATTCTTTATCTCAATTCATCAATCTTAAAGAAATCCTGATCGCCATAATCCAGGTTTTCTCCCGCCATACCCCAGATAAAGGTATAGTTGGAGGTTGCAGCAGCCGAGTGAATAGACCATTCCGGCGAAAGAACCGCCTGATTACCTTTCATCCAGATATGACGCGTTTCGGCAGGTTCGCCCATGAAGTGGCAAACGGACTGTCCTTCGGGCACTTCAAAATAGAAATAAGCCTCCATCCGGCGTGAATGGATATGCGCGGGCATGGTGTTCCATACGCTTCCCGGAGCAAGTTCCGTCATACCCATCTGTAACTGACAGGTAGGCAATACCTGATTAACGATCATTTTATTGATGTTGCGGTGATTGGATGTTTCCAATGTGCCCAACTCCATTACTTCCGCATCTGCTTTCGTTATTTTTTTGTCCGGATAATTCCGATGCGCGCAAGCCGAGTTAAAATAGAATAAAGCAGGCTTCCCGGCATCTTTACTTTCAAAATAAACTTCGCGTTCACCCGAACCTAAATATAAAGCTTCTTTATAGTTCAGATCGAATTTCTCGTCACCGATATGTACAACACCGGCTCCGCCGACATTGAAAATACCTAATTCCCGGCGGCATAAGAAAATGGATTGCTTTAGTGGGTCGATTGCGTCCAGATGAAGTTTTTCTTTCACCGGCATGGCGCCGCCTACTATTAATCGATCGTACATGGAATAAACCATATTTACCTCATCGGCGGCAAATAGTTTTTCTATCAAAAAATCTTTACGCAGGCGTTGTGTGTCGTATGATTTTGCGTCTTCCGGATGAGCCGCGTAACGTAATTCATAATTTGTTTTCATTTTAAAACCTTTCCTTTTATTTATTTCCAATTATTTTTTTCATACGAAGCAAAGCTTCTACATAGTAGTAATCCGCGTAACTGAGTGGCACATCAACTTCAGAGTTGCCGGGTAAATGTCCGGTAGAGTGCATCAAAGTAAAGAATTGATTGGTGCCCTTCTCTGCCAGATATTCCGGAGAGGTGAGCGATCGCAGTTGTTGCTCCGCCAGAATAAGACAATCTTTTCCGAACTGTCCATTGTCCATTTGGCTTAATTCTATCAGTGCAGAAGCCATGATCGCTGCTGCGGAAGCATCACGGGGAACATCCGGTATCTTCGGGTCGTCAAAGTCCCAATAAGGAATTTTATCTTCCGGCAGGTTCGGATGGTTCATGATAAACTGAGCAATGCAACGGGCTTGTTCCAGATAGATCGGTTCGGCAGTTTCGCGATACATGGCTGTATATCCATACAGCGCCCATGCCTGACCTCTTGCCCATGCTGATTCGTCAGCCAATCCCTGATGTGTTTGTTTCTTATGGGGCTCACCCGTAATCGTATCATAAGACACCACATGATAAGAACTGTTGTCCTTACGGAAATGATGCTGGATGGTTTTATCTGCGTGAGACAATGCCATTTCCTTAAATTTCGGATCTCCGGTTGTGCGTGACGCCCAAGTAAAGAACTCCAGATTCATCATATTATCAATAATAACAGGATATTGCCAGATATCTTTATTGAAATCCCATGAGCGGATAAGACCGATTTTCGGATTATAACGTGTAGCCAATGAATGAGCACCTGTTATCATGATGTCTTTATAAGCAGGATTGTTGGTGATACGGTATCCGTTACCAAAACTGCAATACAACATAAAACCCAGATCGTGCGTATTTGTCAGATTTTTGGCAGGCTCTACACGGTCAGTATAAAGTTCGGCATATTTTTTCAGTTCTTCAGTCGGATTATTTTCATAGAGATACCAGAGTTCTCCGGGAAAGAATCCGCTGCACCACCAACTATAGCTGCTGGTTTCCAAAACTCCCTCTTTATTGATTGTTTTCGGCAGTCTTCCTTCCTGCCCTTCCAATTCTTTAGCCATCAACAAGGCTTGCTCTGCAGAACGTGTTATTCCTCGTTCTACAACCGCTGAAATAGGCTCTTGCTTTTCTGTGTTGCAAGAAGATAGAAGTAACGTAGGAATAAATAATCCCAAAATGAACTGTTTTTTCATTTGCTGTCTTTTATATGTGTTTCCGCAAACATACTTAATTTTCACGACAAAGAAAACGTATCTGCTTACTTTTTAATCAGATTATCGCAACCATTCGGTGCAGTACGCAGACCAAACGTATTTGTTTACCGGTCTGATCTATTTAATTCATGACTACACTCTTTTTCCGCAATGAGTATACTCAGGTAGAATATACCACATAGAAAGCAGATTTAGGAATACAAGGGTAATTAAACTGACAGTCAGCGAAATATGCTTAGATTGGCGTAGTTTTACCATTACCGAAAAACACGTTTTAAGCAGAATAAAGAAGGTGGACGGTTTCCAAATCGTTACCCAAAACGAATATAATAAATATTCGCAAATGGTTTTTATTCAGCGTTATGCGTAGTTTTGCATAGCTGTAAATAACTCAATTGAAAGTAATTTTGTAACCAAA
>DAIPZX010000159.1:0-5660 GCA_036781995.1 Massilibacteroides sp.
TGATGGGTTACGAGTTGGACAAGGAGATGTGGGCAGATGAGACGAATGAGATGTCTATGCAGTATGAGGGATGGATCTTTCGAATCAGTAATGACTCACTGGTAGCTCAGTTGGAAACCGAACAGGCGAAGGTGCAACGCTTGCAGGAAGAACTGCGTACGGTACGTGCTACGGATACACGCCGGATCAATGAACTGAAAAAGGAATTGGAAACGCTGCGCGCTATTACGCGTAGTTATATCGTGCAAATAGACTCGTTGGATCAGGCAAATAAACAACTGCAAAAAGAAAAGCAGGAGGCCGAAACACGATATCAACGCGCTACAACACAGGCTGCTAATCTTCAGAAAGAAAAAGAGCAGCTAACGGAACGGGTTACTTTAGCCAGTAAACTGGATGCCGCCGCTATTTCGGTTACTCCTGTCAACTCAAGAGGAAAAACAATGGATCGTATCAAACGAATGGAGCAATTTGTGATCAAATTTACGATCACAAAGAATATTACGGCTCCGGTTGGCGAGAAAACGATCTATGTACGCATTATGAAGCCGGATGATGATATTTTGGTTAAAAACCGGACGAATGTATTTGAATTCGAAGGAAAGGAAATAAACTATTCTATCAAAAGGATTGTTGAATATGATGGAGAAGAACTCCCGGTAGTCATGTATTGGGATATTGAAGAATTTTTATCTCCGGGAGCTTATCGCGTGGATATCTTTGCAGATGGCAACCTGATTGGTAAAAAGAGTTTTACTCTGGATAAATAAAGCTTTTGATTTTCTTTCTTTTTTGTCTAATAATATAAAGTGATTAAACATGAAATTACTATTTCTGTTATCAATCTCTACGTTGACGTTTTCTTTGAGTGCGCAACAAATACTTAGTCTCGAAGAATGCAGACGATTGGCTGTTCAGAACAATAAGGAGTTACGGATAGCCGGTGAGCAGGTTAAAATCTCCTCTTCAGACAAAAAAGCAGCTTTCACCAAATATTTTCCGCAATTGTCTGCCACAGGAACTTATCTTTGGAATGAAAAAGATATCAATCTGGTGGATTATACGCATCTGGGCGAACTGTCCGCTGTAATTCCTCCTCAGGTTAAAGAGGCTACGCATTTAGATATTCAAAACGTCTGGGTAGCCGGCGTTTCGTTGGTACAACCGGTTTTTATGGGAGGAAAAATCGTTTTTTATAATCAGATTGCCAAGTATGCCGAAGAATTGGCAGAATCGATGAATAACCTGAAACTACAGCAGGTTATCTACAAAACGGATGAAACTTATTGGCAGGTTATCTCATTGGTAAACAAGAAAAAGCTGGCAGATTCTTATGTAGCTTTACTTCAAAAAATGGATTCGGATGTAACCGAAATGATTAATGAAGGAGTGGCAACAAAAGCAGATGGACTTTCGGTGAAAGTCCGTTTGAATGAAGCCGAAATGGCACAGACAAAAGTAGATAACGGACTTGCCTTGTCACGTATGCTTTTGGCTCAGCTATGTGGTTTGCCGATGCATGAAGAGATCGTATTGAATGATGAAAGATTGGTTGACTTACCCATGAATGATGTATTTGAAGAAGGAAATGTAAATGAAGCTTTTTTAAATCGATTGGAATTGAAAAGTTTGGATCTGGCAACCCGCATATACAAAAAGAAAGAAGCTATTGTTGTGGCTGATATGCTGCCGAATGTGGCTTTGATGGCCAACTATTTAGCAACAAACCCCAATTCATTTAATGGATTTAAGAATGAATTCGGAGGCATGTTTAATGTAGGCATTGCTTTGCAAGTGCCCTTATCCGGCTGGTGGGAAGGAACGCATAAGCGTAATTCGGCAAGAGCGGAAACAACGATTAAGCGTTTGGAACTGGAGGATGCGAGGGAAAAGATAGAACTGGAAGTCAACCAATCGGTTTATAAACTGAATGAGGCAAACAAAAAACTAACAGCATCATTGAAAAATAAAGAGCGTGCGGACGAAAACCTTCGGCATGCCGATCTTGGTTTTAGTGAGGGAGTGATTCCTGCCCTGAATCTGATGGAAGCCCAAACTGCCTGGATGGCTGCAGGATCAGACCTGATAGACGCACAGATAGAAGTGAAACTGACTAAAGTTTATCTGATGAAATCAATGGGTAAACTGAATATAGAATAGTGAAAATAAAAAAAAACAATAGAATATGAACGACGCAAAAAAGTTTTCTATGAACAATATGATGCTGGCATTTATTACCGTATTGGTCGTGATCGGGTTGGTAGCTCTTGCGGGCTTTTTCCTTTTAACACCTGCTGATGATGTGATCATGGGGCAGGCGGAAGCTACGCAAGTGCGTGTGTCCGGTAAATTAGCCGGACGTATTGCGGCTTACCGGGCAACGGAAGGCGATAGGGTAAAGGTCGGGGATACGTTGGTTTTTTTGGATACACCTGAAGTGCAGGCTAAACTACGCCAGGCGGAAGCGATGCACTCTGCCGCAGCTGCCCAACAAGAAAAAGCTTTAAGCGGAGCCCGTGCTCAGGAAATTGCGTCTGCTTATGAAATGAGTCAGAAAGCACAGGCGGGACTGGATATTGCCAGGAAATCGTATGACCGAGTATTGCGCCTGTTTGAAAAGGGGGTTATGTCTGCCCAGAAGAAAGATGAAGCCGAAGCCAATTATAAAGCCGCTGAGGCTACGGCTAAAGCTGCTGCATCTCAATATGAAATGGCACGTGAAGGCGCTCGCCGTGAAGACAAAGCCGCAGCAATTGCATCTCTGGAACGTGCAGAGGGCGCTGTTGCTGAAGTAGAAGCCTATGTAAGCGAATCCGTTTTGTTGTCTCCTATCAACGGAGAAGTGGTAGAACGTTTTCCGGAGGTAGGAGAGTTGGTAGGTTCCGGAGCTCCGATCATGAATATTGCAGACATGAATGATATGTGGGTTACGTTTAGTGTGCGAGAAGATTTGCTGTCGGCTATTCAAATTGGTGGTCGGGTAAATGCTTTTATTCCCGCCTTAGGAGACCAAGCCGTAGCTCTGACGGTCTATTATATGAAAGATATGGGCTCGTATGCCGCCTGGAAAGCGACTAAAACGACCGGACAGTACGATGTGAAGACATTTGAAGTTCGTGCTCGTCCGGATCAGGCTATCGCCGGGCTTCGTCCGGGTATGTCTGTTATCCTGAAGAAAAAAGGAAATAAAATATTATGAATTCCGGGCAACCGAAATATGGTGTCCGTGCGATTGCAATAAGAGAGGTAAAGCGTATATTGTCTTATCGGCTTTATCTGGTTTGTATGCTTCTCGCACCTTTAGTCAGTGTTGTGTTTTTTCTTTCGTTGATGCATAGCGGACTGCCAACAGATCTTCCCGTAGCGGTTGTTGATCTGGACAGAACGGCTACATCCCGGAATTTGGTGCGTCAGTTAGACGCTTTTTCACAAACTAAAATTGTGATGAACCTGAATTCTTTTTCGGAAGCACGGATGGCAATGCAGAAAGGGGAGGTGTATGGTATTTATTATATTCCTGAAAATTTCTCTGCCGAAGCTGTTTCCGGCAAACAACCTAAATTATCATTCTATACGAACGGTACTTATCTGATCGCTGCTTCCCTGCTTTTCCGGGATATGAAGACGATGTCGGTATTGGCCGGTGCTTCGGTCGGTTTGCAAGCCGGAGTAGCACAAGGTAAACCCGTTGCCCAGATCATGGGACAGTTGCAACCGATTAGTATAGACACCCATGCCTTAGGCAATCCGTGGTTGAACTATTCTGTTTATTTGAATAATACGCTCCTTCCCGGCATATTGCAACTCATGGTTTTTATGATGACCGTCTACTGCATTGGTATAGAGATCAAACACAATACCGCAGGACAATGGCTCGCAATGGGGAAAGGCAGTCTGTTTAAATCCTTACTGGGTAAACTATTGCCTCATACAGTGATTTTTACTATCGTAGGATTCATGATGTGTGCGGCCTTGTATGGCTTCAATTCTTTTCCCCTTCAATCCGGTTGGCTACCGATGCTGGCCGCCCTGTTTTTGCTGGTCATCGCTTCGCAGGCAGTGGGTATATTGATGATAGGCGTATTGCCTACTTTACGTTTGGGGCTGAGTTTTGCCTGCCTTTTCGGTATGATTTCGTTCTCTATTGTAGGGTTTTCTTTTCCGGTATTGGCGATGCATCCCAGTATACAGGCTTTAGCCCAGCTCTTCCCCTTAAGGCACTATTTTCTGATCTATGTCGATCAAGCTTTGAATGGTCGTGATTTATATTATTCTCTGAATGAATATCTGTGGCTGCTTGCTTTTTTGATTCTTCCTTTTCTGATAGGTAAGACACTCAAAAAGGCTTTGCTCTACATGAAATACATTCCTTAAAAACGAACAACTGATGGCAGGCAAATTTCATTTAAGAAATATGATCAAGGAAGGTATATCAGATGTTTTCTATATCTGGAAAGAAGAATTGAAGAATGTCTTCAAGGATGGCGGTGTCATTGTTTTCTTTTTCTTAGTTCCTTTTGCTTACCCGTTAGTGTATTCGTTCATTTATAATAATGAAGTGGTGCATGAAGCTAAAATGGTTGCCGTAGACGATTCTGATACCTATCTGAGTCGCGAATTCATAAGAAGAGTAAATGCAAGTGCCGATGTACGCGTTGTTGGTGTATGTAAAGATATGGACGAAGCCAAGCGTATGCTGGATGAAAAGGAAGCATACGGAATCTTATATTTCCCGTCAGAGTTTAGCCGGGATCTTAATTCGGGCAGACAAACGAATGTTTCATTATACGCAGATATGAGCGGTCTGCTTTTCTACAAAGCCTTTCTTCTGGCTGCAACAGAAGTTTCTTTTGATTTGGGAAAAGAATATGTTTCCGCATTGAATCCTGCAGATTCACGCCAGGCAGAAGCGATACAAATCAATCCCATTCCGTATGAATCCATTACATTGTATAACAGTCAACTGGGTTTTGCCAGTTTTCTTGTGCCTGCCATATTAATATTGGTCATACAACAAACGTTGATACTTGGCATCGGTATGCTGGGAGGAACAGCGCGCGAAAAGAATGAATTGCATACTTTAATCCCGTCTGACAGTCACTTTAGAGGTACGCTACGCATTGTTTTGGGGAAATCATTGTCATATATGGTTTTATATATCATTGTTTGCATCTGGGTGATTGCCATTGTGCCCCGGTTGTTTGCGTTCCCTCAGGTAGGTAATCCGGGTGTTATTTTATTGTTTCTTTTGCCTTTCCTTGCAGCATCTATCTTTTTTGCGATGACTCTTTCCGGCTTTATGACTTCCCGTGAGTCGCCTATGTTAGTGTTTGTTTTTACGTCTGTGATTTTGTTATTTCTAACGGGTGTATCCTGGCCTAAAGAGGCTATTCCCGAATTTTGGAGAGTGCTGGGATGTCTTTCCCCGTCTACACCGGGAGTACAGGGCTTTATCCGGATCAACACTTCCGGGGCAAGCCTGAATGAAGTTGCCAATGAATATCGTTTGTTATGGATACAGGCCGGGATTTACTTTATTTCTGCCTGTATTATTTATCGTTATCAAATAATCAGAAGCCTGAAAAGTAAGCCTGTAATTTGAATAGATAAAAAAAGATGTTAAATTTGTAAATTATGAAGAATTTTATATAAAAAGGTGA
>DAIPZX010000160.1:0-5650 GCA_036781995.1 Massilibacteroides sp.
TGAAAGATAGAGACCCCAGATTATCGCAGACCATAAGGACTCCGGGATATACTCGGATAGGAGAATCGGAGACTTTGGTGCAAGAGTTTGGCTCTACAGTAACAGGTTACCAACTAATCAAATTTGTAACAGAAAGAAAATGGGATACAAATATGAAAGATATAAATGATATGCCTATTATTCGCTTTGCAGAACCCTTACTGATCTTTGCTGAAGCAAAAGCGGAATTAGGCACATTGGAGCAGGGAGATATTGACAAGTCTATCAAATTAATCAGAGACCGGGCAGGTATGCCTAATCTGGTTTTAGAAGAAGCCAACTCGAACCCTGATCCATATCTGGAAAAGCAGTATCCGAAAGTGAGCGGTACGAATAAAGGTGTAATTTTAGAAATACGTCGCGAGAGGAGAATAGAACTTGTTATGGAAAGTTTCAGGTGGGATGATATGATGAGATGGAAAGAAGGAGCTACATTTGTTGAACAGTTCAAAGGATTGTATTTCCCGGGCTTGGGTAATTATGATTTGGATGGTGACGGAAAGATTGATGTGTGCTTATACGATGACACTAAACCCTCGCTTGAAGGGGAGTCTATCCAATATTTGAAGTTGAATAGTGATATAAGCCTTGAGTATGGAGAAAGTGGTTGTATAGTTGTAAACCCTCATATTGATAAACAGTGGGATGAAACTAGAGACTACTTGTTCCCGATCCCGATTCAAGAACGAATGTTAAATCCCAATCTGACACAAAACGCAGGCTGGGATGACGGACTATAAAAACAGGTATCCTTTCAGAAAATAAATTGTTTTCTGAAAGGATACTATATACGTATGAATTATATAAAAAAACAGATAAATGGGAACAATTGAGAAAAACAGATGGGTAATTCAATTTCTTTTTTTTATGTTATATTCAATAGCCGTAAATGCCTATGAAATTGAACCGAAAGAATTGAATTCAATACGTGTGATGTCTTATAATGTTAAGAACTGTTCCGGAATGGACGGTGTGACAGATTATCAACGGATAGCCGATGTAATAAACCGGGTTAATCCGGATGTCGTTGCTATACAGGAATTAGATAGTGTAACAACTCGTAGCCAGCATGTCTTTGTATTGAAAGAGTTAGCTGATAAGACGCTGATGCATCGAACTTATGCGCCTGCAATAAACTACCAGGGAGGGAAATATGGAGTTGGATTATTATCAAAAGAAAAGCCTCTTGCAAACAGAACTGTATCTTTGCCGGGGAGGGAAGAAAGTCGCGTACTGTTAATTGTTGAATTTGAAAAATACATTGTGTGCTGTACACATTTCTCTCTGACGAAAGAAGACCGGGAACTATCTGTACCCATAATTTTTGACGCCGTAAAGGATATGCATAAACCACTGTTTCTTGCCGGAGATATGAACTCTGTATATGATTCGCCTACTCAGGTACTTCTGCGTGAAAAATTTACAACTTTGAATAATTATAAAGAGAACACGATTCCGGTTGTTAATCCTAACAGGTGCATTGATTATATTTACGGTTATGAGAATGGGAATACTTATTCTGTCTTAAAACGACAGGTATTGTATGAAGAACAGGTTGCCTCGGATCATTTACCTTTGTTCGTGGATGTGCGGCTTAGAGCAGATAAAGATACTATTTTACGCACTAAACCATACTTACAAAATCCGGTAAATAACGGTATGACTGTTTCGTGGCTAACCAATGTGCCGGTACATGCTTGGGTTGAATATGGGACAGATTTGAATCTGGGACAACGAAAAGAAACGATTGTGGATGGTCAGGTTGTCTGTAATACAACCAAACATAAAATACGGCTTACTGATTTGTTGCCCGGGGTTACCTATTATTATCGTGTGTGCTCTAAAGAAATAACCCTTTACGAGGCCTATAAGAAAGAATTTGGAGAAACGGCTTATTCTGATATTTATTCTTTTACAATGCCGGATGAAAAAGGAGATTTTAAAGCTGTTGTATTTAATGATCTTCACAAACAGAATGAAGTATTTAATCTGTTAGTCGAGCAGTTGAAAAATATAGATTATGATTTTGTTGTTTTTAATGGTGATTGTATTGATGATCCAAAAAATGAAGATCAGGCAGTTTCTTTTCTTTCCTTTATGAATGAAAAAATTGGAGCTGAACAGAAGCCGGTATTCTATATTCGGGGAAATCATGAAATAAGGAATGCGTATTCTATTCAACTACGTGACTTGTTTGATTATGTAGGCGATAAGACTTATAGTGCTTTTAATTGGAAGGATACACGATTTGTAATTCTGGATTGTGGCGAAGATAAACCTGACTCTACCTGGGTATACTATAACCTGAATAACTTTGAACAACTACGTACAGACCAGGTTGCTTTTTTGAGGAATGAGTTATCCGGCGATCCTTTTAAGAAGGCGGAGAAAAAAGTCCTTGTTCATCATATCCCGACTTATGGCATGCCAGAGAAGAGTTATTTGCCTTGCCTCGAACTATGGGGGGATTTGTTGAGTAAAGCCCCATTTGATGTTTGCTTGAATGGCCATACACATCGTTACGCCTATCATCCGAAAGGTACGACCGGAAATAACTACCCTGTTGTTATAGGCGGGGGTAATAGGGTTGAGTCTGCTACTGTGATGATTCTGGAAAGAAGAGGAACTGACCTCAGACTGACGGTTCTGGATACCAAAGGGGAAGAATTGCTGAATATTGTTATGTAGCTAAATCATAAAAAATGGTTTAAAAGAGAGAGGGTGCTATTTAGATACCCTCTTTTTTGTCCGATTACTTTGTGTGGTACATACGTCATTATAAGATAAAAATATATCTTTGTTTTCTAATGAATTAATCACAACAGGAAAACTAACTATTATAACATGATCAGACAGTTTACGACAATATTTATTGCCTTTTTTTCTTTTTTGAATCTCCAGGCGCAACAAATCCTAACTCCTGTCGCATTCAACGAAGTGGTTTTGGAGGATAATTTTTGGTTGCCTCGTTTGCAGAATCAGAAGCGGGTGCTTGTGCCGTTTGCCTTGGATAAGACGAAGCCGGCGGTAGAGAATCTGAAGCGGACTGCAAATTTCTTGAAGGGGATACCGGATGAACTTCCTTTTACGCATCGCTTTGTTGCTTCGGATTTGTATAAGGTGATGGAAGGGGCTGCTTATTTGCTGACGTTGGACAGGGATGTGCAATTGGAAGCGGAGATGGATCGGATTATTGATATCATTGCTGATGCGCAACAAAAAGATGGGTATAATTATGAATCGCATATAACGGGTGTTTCCAAAAATGATGTCGGTGGAATGGGGGAAAAACCTTATTCTTTTGTGGTGCACAGTCATGAGTTGTATAATATGGGGCATATGTATGAGGGGGCTATTGCGTATTATCAGGCTACCGGAAAGGATAAATGGCTGCAGGTGGCTGAAGCGAACGCGCGGCATATCAACCACGTGTTTTTTGAGGGGGATCCGAATTATAATGATGGGAAGCCGGTGAATCAGGCGCCGGGGCATGAGGAAATTGAGTTGGCTTTGGTGAAAATGTTTCGTGTAACGGGTGACAGTCTCTACCTGAATATGGCGAAAAGATTTCTGGATATCCGTGGGGTGACCTATCGTCCTGAAGGAACAGGTGTGATGTCTCCTGAATACGCGCAGCAGCATTTGCCCGTGCGTGAGCAAACGAAAGCAGTCGGACATGCCGTGCGGGCTACTTATTTATATTCCGGCATGGCGGATGTCAGCGTTTACGCGAATGATCCTACTTATCGCCCGGCTTTGGATAGTATCTGGCATAATATCGTGGATACACGTATGCATATTACCGGCGGGTTGGGGGCTGTTCATGGAATAGAAGGGTTCGGACCGGAGTATGAGTTACCTAATCAGGACGCTTTTGATGAAACCTGCGCTGCCGTTGGGAATGTGTTTTTTAATCACCGGATGTTCCTGATGGAGAAAGACGGGAAGTATATGGATGTGGCTGAGGTGGCTTTGCTCAATAACGTATTAGCCGGAGTAAATCTGGATGGTAATCGTTTTTTCTACCTGAATCCATTGGAGGCAGATGGAATCAAGCCTTTTAATCATGGTTTGCGTGGACGTTCGCCCTGGTTTGGTACGGCTTGTTGTCCTTCTAATCTGGCTCGTTTGATTCCGCAAGTGCCCAGCTTGATGTATGCCACGATGGAAGATGAGATTTATTGTTCATTTTATGCAGGGGGCAGTACTACGCTGGTGTTAAACACAGGTAAGGTTCAGATAAAACAAACGACGGAATATCCTTTTGATGAACAGATCCGCTGGGTGATTACACCGGATGGAAACGGACAAAAATTCAGTATGAAGTTCCGTATCCCGACATGGACAGGCCAACAATTTGTTCCGGGAGAATTATATCATTACATCGACTCCCGACCATCCGGATGGAGTCTGTTTGTGAATGGGAAAGAAGAAAAGGCGGCTGTTGTTAAAGGTTTTGCAGCAATCAGTCGGGCATGGAATAAAGGTGATGTTGTAGAGCTCAGGTTGCCTATGCCGCTGAAATATTCGAAGGCTATTGATGCTGTTGCGGCAGATCGGGGACGCGTTTGTCTGACGAAAGGTCCGCTTGTTTATTGTGCCGAGGGAGTTGACAACAGCGATCGTTTGCCAAATGTTTTTGTTGAGGGAATGCCTGCACCCCTCTTTTATCAGGAGACGGTGCTTAATGGTATTCCTCAGATTAAAATCCCGGCAATGGAGAAAAAGGCTGATGAAAACGTTCAATTTGATCTGCTCCTGCTTCCTTATTATGCCTGGAACAACCGGGGGGATGGCAGTATGATGGTTTGGTTTCCGGAGTCGGATGCAGTTCTCCCTTATGTGGACAGAAAATTGGCGACACACGGAAAGTATAAATCCTTAGCTGCTTCCTATACGAATCCGGGTGATCACTTGGCCGCTGTAGCAGACAATCAGGTGCCTGTACTTTCTGCCGATAGAAAAGTGTACCGGTGGACCAGTTGGGGCGAACAAGGAAAAGACCAATGGATCGAGGTTGTATTAGACGAACCGACAGATATACGAAGTGTTTCTGTCTTTTGGAGTGACGACACCCATGGTGTGAGACTCCCCAAAGCGTGGTCGCTGGAATACGATGAAAACGGTCAATGGACTACTTTTCCGCTCTATGTAACGGATAGCTACAACCTCTTTCAGAATCAATTTAATATGGTGCATCCGGGCAAACAGACCATGACATCGAAAATACGCTTGCTAATGAAAGCACAGGAAGAAAAAGCGGTCGGCGTCTTTGAAATCAATATTGACAAGGTGCAATAAAAAACAGGATGTAGGGGCAACCGCATTTGCAAAAAAGGTAGCGAGCGCAGCGAAGCAATCTAATCTACGCCCCCTCTGGATTGCTTCGTTGCTTTGCTTCTCGCGAAGACGATGCTATTTTTAATACGTTTGTCCCGGGGGCGGGTTTTATCCCAGTATTTGGGAGATTAGCTTTCGTTGAAAATTGAAGTAACGGGTTCTTTCTATCAGCCCGCTGTTGGATATGGATGTAGAGATGTTGCGAAAAGAATCGATCCATTCTTTCAACCGGGAAAACTCCTCCGGACTGTTTTTGGTATGGCTGAAACAG
>DAIPZX010000161.1:0-5634 GCA_036781995.1 Massilibacteroides sp.
TGATCCGGAAGCAGATATTGGTAGATCAGGTAACTTATTATGGTGTGCGTGGAGACGGAATAGGCTATATCTATCTAAAAGGTTTTACAGACAAGAGCGCGCAGGAAGTCAGAAATGCATTTGACGACCTCCGCAAAAACCGGGGAATCAAATCTCTTGTCCTTGATTTGAGAAATAATGGAGGGGGGTTACTGGAAAGCGCTGTTCAGATCGTGAATATGTTTGTACCTAAAGGACAGGAAGTAGTTTCTACCAGAGGGAAAATCAAACAATGGGATCGTACTTATCGCACGTCTATCGAACCGATAGATACGGTCATGCCTATTGCCGTATTGATCAATGGAGCTTCTGCTTCTGCTGCCGAAATTGTTTCAGGGGCTTTGCAGGATATGGACAGAGCTGTATTAGTCGGACAACGTTCGTTTGGCAAGGGATTAGTACAATCCACACGTGAATTACCCTATAACGGCAACCTGAAAGTAACGATGAGTAAGTATTATATTCCGAGCGGACGCTGCATACAGCAAATAGACTATTCACACAGAAAAGCAGATGGCAGCGTAGCAGCTATTCCGGACAGTTTGACTTCTGTATTCTATACGTCAAAAGGTCGACCGGTGCGTGACGGAGGAGGTGTTCGTCCTGAGTTTGAAGTAGAAGAACCCAAGGTCCCGACACTGATGTATTATCTGATAACAGATTATATCCTCTTCGATTTCGTGACTGATTGGACACAAAAACACCCCAAAATAGCACCTGTAGATGAATTCGTCATAAACGATGAAGACTTCGAAGCATTCAAGGCGTATGCTAAAGAGAAAAACTTCACGTATGACCGTCAAAGTGAAAAGGCGTTGAAAACATTAAAGGAAATCGCCGAATTCGAAGGTTATCTGGACGGTGACAGTTCTTTGATTGTTGCGTTGCAAAAACAAATCACACCGGATTTAGATCGTGATTTTGATCGCTTTAAAGATCAGATTAAAAAAGTCTTGTCTTCCGAAATCATAAAACGTTATTATTATCAGAAGGGCGAACTCATTGAAAACCTGAAGGGTGACGAAGTGTTGAATAAGGCGATTGAAGTATTGTCTGCCCCTGAATTATATGAAGAAACACTCCGCAATACGGATAAAGGCAAAGAAGTCGCTGATCTTGGATATCACCAATCTCCGGGATTAACTGCTTTATTGTCTGCCCTTACCGGAATATCCTGTTGAGGTTTTTCAAAACGGATATGGAGTACGACCAACTCTGAAACAGTTCCTACACGATAGGGAAGTCCTGCGATTCCGATACCGGAAGATACATAATATTGCGTATTCCCTTTTCTGTAATAGCCGTATGCCTTTTCGTATACGGCTTTCATGAGTAATGGATAAGGCCATAATTGCCCGTTATGAGTATGTCCGTGCAGTCCGAGATCTATCTTATTCATAGCTGTCTCTGCAAAAGCCCAAGGCTGATGATCCAAAACAATGCTTGGTTTGGCAGGGTCAATATCTTTCACTAAAGAGCGTAATGTTTTTCTTTTCTTATTAATATAATCATCTCTTCCGATAAGATAGAACGTAGAATCCGGCATAACCACAGAATCGACCAGCAGTGTCGCACCGGTTTTCTTCAGCCATTTATACTTGGCGTGACGATTGGCACGATATTCGTGATTCCCATAAACAAGGTAAGTTCCCAACGCCGCCTGCAATTGTTTCAAATCGTCTTCGATATGCGCTTGCTCCGCAAATCGTGATTCATAGTCCATAATATCTCCCACAAGCACCACCATATCCGGATTTTGCTCATTGCTCAACGTTACATAGCGCTGCACCATTTTTTTTCCTATGATTTCTCCGATATGTAAATCGCTCATCATTACCACTCGCAAACTATCTCTTCCGGGAGTCTCCTTCGGGATTGTTATATGTACATGTCTTACCACGGGATAAGCTACCCGTTGATATCCTTCTACGAGCAGCAAGCCGACAGCCAAAGGGATAAGGAAGAATAAGCCCAACTTTATTTTGTCTTTATTTTCGACAAACCATGAGGGGAGCCTTTTCCACAAACGCAAGGAAAGCCTAATCACCTCAAGGCATAATAAAGAAAATGTTATATAGAGAGATGCAACATACCAGGTGTTACAGATATACATAATAGGAATGAACACCTCATCCGCCAATTCGTCATGAAAGAAATAGCCGGTAAAAAACAGAAGTAACTCAAGAATAAAAAACAGGATATAAGGTATTCTCCAACTTCTTTTTGCCGGTATAGCCTGATATCCCCTGACAAATATATACGGATTAAGCAATAACTGGGCTACGATCGATTGAAGAAAGACTTTCATATTCTATCTGAAGTTCAGATTAAATACAACCAACTCACTATCTGTTCCAATACGAAAAGGAGGCCCCCACAATGACAAACCCGATGACACATAGAGATGTGTATTTTCTCTTTCCCGGTAACCATAGCTGATATCGAACAACTGGTCTGTCAACAAATTAAGCGGCCAGACTTGTCCTCGATGAGTATGCCCGCTGAACTGCAGATCAACACCTGCTCTTACAGTTTCGTCCAGGTCATAAGGTTGATGGTCAAGCAGCAGCACGGGCTTTGACAGATCAACCTGTTTCGTCAGATAATCTAAAGGTCTTCTGTGGTGATTGTGCCTGTCGTCCCGCCCTATGATTTGAACACCATTCGGAAGTATTACCACAGAGTCACGCAATACCTGAATAGACGTTGCATTAAGAAAATCCAGGCATTCATCAATATTTGAAATATACTCATGATTACCGGGAACCATAAAGACACCCAATCCGGCACTCAACTTGTTTAACTCCTCTTCCATATGCTCTTCTCTCAAAGGAAGAACCGAGTTGTCAATCAAATCACCACTGATCAGAATCAGATCGGGCTTTTGGGCATTGATCAAGCCAACGTATTTACTCAAAGCAGCTTTCCCGGTACCAAGTCCGAGATGTATATCGCTGACTGCAACAACCCTGAGAGAAGACTTTTCTACCGGCTTATTGATTTCCAGATTATACTCCTGTATTTTCGGATTTTTATAATTATAATAGCCATAACTCAACAGACACAGGGTCAATGCAAAAGACAGATGAAACCCGTAAACGAACGGGCGGTAAAACAGCCTGACAAGATCAAACGAGATAAGGAATAAAACCATATAAAGCGTAAAGACCAGCCAGGCACTTCCTACCTCATGCGTAAAAGTCAAAAATTTCATTGACAAACTGGCTTTTCTAACCAGAAAAGTAAATATAAGCGAAAGTGCTCCACTCCAGAACAACAAGCTCAACAACACTTTAACTCCCGTTGGATAAGAACTCAGGGCTTGTCCTCCCCTGAAATAGATATAAAAATTACCGGTCAGATACAAACCGATAAACAGCAAAAACATAATTGGCATACTAATTTTTCTTTACTATTCGGGCAAAGATACACATTCATACCCTATGCTCTGATACTCCTTTTAGTAATTAATGTGAACTCGTCTGAATTTTATGTTCAGGCGAAATTACGTATCTTTACCTCAATAAACAAAATAAATAAACGACATGGCAAAAGAAAAACCCCTTATCCTGATTACGAATGATGACGGAATTGGAGCAAAAGGGATTAATGAGTTGATAGAATGTCTGAAAGACTTGGGTGAATTGGTCGTTGTTGCACCGGATGGACCCCGATCAGGTATGGCCGGAGCAATTACATCGCTGGTTCCGATAACCTATACGCTGGTCAGGAAAGAGGATGATCTCACTATTTACAGTTGTACGGGGACTCCGGTAGATTGCGTAAAACTGGCAATCAACGAAGTGCTTGACCGCAAGCCGGATCTTTTGGTCTCCGGAATAAACCACGGAACAAACATGGCTGTTTGTGTACATTATTCGGGCACCTTGGGGGCTGCGGCAGAGGGTTGTATATTTGGCGTATCAGCTATCGGGGTTTCGCTGACTGATGGTGATCCGGATGCTGATTTTACAGAAAGTTGCCGTTTTGCCCGTAAGCTTTCCCGCCGTATATTAAGAGCTCCCCTACCGGAAGGTGTCTATCTGAATCTGAATGTACCGGATATGCCTCATGTAAAGGGAATGAAAGTTTGCCGTCAGGCTAAAGGTCGCTGGACAAATGAATTTGTTCATTCTCACAATGCAAAGAACGAAACAGTATATTGGTTATCCGGTCATTTCGAGAATGCCCGCCCGATACAGCAAGACAATGATACGTTGGCACTTGAAAACGGCTATGCTTCTGTTGTGCCGTGCAAAATTGATGTGACCGATTATGTTTTTTTAGAAAAACTAACGGATATAATTAAAGATTAAACCGTGAAATACTATCTGATTGCCGGAGAAGCATCCGGAGACCTGCATGCATCCAATCTGATGCGGGCGCTAAAAACAGCAGACCCGGAAGCGGATTTCCGCTTCTTCGGAGGAGATTTGATGCAGGCTGTCGGAGGGCCCCCGGTCAAGCATTATCGCGAAATGGCCTATATGGGCTTTATCCCGGTACTGCTTAACCTGCGTACCATTTTCAGGAATATGGCTATTTGCCGAAAAGATATTCAGTCATACAAACCGGATGTCGTGATTCTGATTGATTATCCCGGCTTTAATCTGAAAATAGCGAAATACGTCAGCACCACGTTGCATATTCCGGTGCATTATTATATATCGCCTAAAATCTGGGCGTGGAAGCAATACCGGATCAAGTCTTTCCGCAAATACGTCAACCGGATGTTTTGCATATTCCCTTTTGAACCGGATTTTTTTGCGAAACTAAACTATCAGGTGGATTATGTAGGTAATCCTACCGTTGATTCTGTCGGCGAGTTCAAAAACAGCTATACCGAAACTTTCCCTGAGTTCTCAACCAAATACGCATTGGAAGGAAAACCTGTTTTGGCATTATTGGCAGGGAGCAGACGTCAGGAGATTAAAGACAATCTGCCGACTATGCTTCAGGTTGCCGCCCGTTTCCCCGAGTTCCAGCCGGTCATAGCCGGTGCTCCGGGAATAGAAGCAGCGTATTATCAGCAATTTATCAGCCAATCAACGGCACGAGTTATTTTTGATGCGACTTATCCTTTGCTGGAACATAGCAGCCTGGCGCTGGTTACGTCCGGAACGGCAACACTCGAAACCGCTTTATTCCGTGTTCCGCAAGTAGTTTGTTATTATACTCCGGCAGGGAAATTAGTCAGTTTTGTGTTCCGAAAATTCTTCCATACAAAATATATTTCTTTGGTCAATCTTGTTGCCGACAAAGAAATAGTACAGGAACTTTTTGGTGCCCGGTTTTCAAAAGAAGCGATTAATAAGGAACTCGACCTGTTGGCAAATGATGCTGAATATCGTATGCGAATGCTCAACGGATACGATGATGTAGCCAGCCGTTTAGGTGAGCCGGGAGCTTCTTCCCGAACAGCTTCTTTAATCTTTGCAACACTCAAACATTAAAAATCAAACTTAGAAGCTGTTTTGAATTTTATAAATCCCGGGTAGACCGGATAAAACAAATCAGTCAGAAAATCCGGTTGTACTTTTTTTAGTAACTATTCAGCCAAAACTATTCTTAATTTACCATTTACCGAACCCATTC
>DAIPZX010000162.1:0-5616 GCA_036781995.1 Massilibacteroides sp.
ATAACTGAGTGGATTAACGGCAATTAATCCACTCAGTTCATATTATTTTGCTTTATTTTATTTTATCGTCATTTATCCAACTTTATAAGTTCGTACTTTTGAGAACCTACTCCAAGTTGTTCTGCATGGTCGAGTATGACAGTCCCTTTGCGGGATTCGATGCGCTCAACAAGATGAATCTTTCCATGATCTTCGGAAGCATACACCAAATCAACACAAGCTTTATCTAATGCGACAGGATCAAAAGAGGCAAGTATGCCCACATCGTGCATGCTAGGATCGGCTGGGTTGGAATTACAGTCGCAATCAACAGATAAATTATTCATTACATTGATATAAAGTATTCTACCTTTGAATTGCTCAATCATTCCCTTTGCTGCTTCCGCCATTGATTCAATAAAATCTTCTTGTTTTACAGGAGCAAATGCATTCGTACTGCTAGCTCCGGCTGTATGAACCAATGCCTTTCCCGCCACAGAAGCAATCCCGATAGATATATTTTTCAGCGAACCACCAAAACCACCCATGGCATGTCCCTTGAAATGGGTAAGCACTACGATATAATCATAATCGGTGAAATGAGAGCCTACCAATACTTCTTTCAGGTGTTTTCCTCCTTCAATAGGTAATGCTATTTCTCCATCTGCATCAAGAATATCCACCGGAGCAACTGCTGTAAACCCATGTTCTTCTGCTACTTTTATATGATCTTTCGGAGTCGAACGACGACCACCATAAGCCGTGCAGGCATCAATAAAAGTTCCATTAATTGAAGAAACAAAGTCTTTCACAAAAGCCGGTTTCAGGAAATGATTTCCTCCCGGTTCTCCCATGTGGATTTTTACACCTACTTTGCCTGTGGCAGGGCTACCGAGTGCTTCATAGAGTTTCATAAGGTTTTCAGGAGTAATGTCTTTCATGAAAAATACTTTGGAAACATCATTGCTTACTATTTCTTCAGCACTTTTATTGCTTTGAGCGTTACCGTTGCATGACGCCAATCCGACAGCCAATGCAAACATAAAAAGAATCTTTTTCATTTTGATTGTTTTTTGTGATTTGACAATTTGAATATATCTCTATTTATTATTCCATTAAAAATTCATACTAATGCCACCCATAAATGAGGCTCTCGGCATAGGAAAACCTAGCATAGTTTCATATTTCTGCGCGAACAGGTTCTCTCCTTTGACAAAAACATCCAAGTATTTCAATGCACGATAATTTACTCGCGCATCTACCAATGTATAGCTGCTTGTTTGTGCGTCGTTTCCGGTTGATAAATAGAGCTTGTTGATAACCTGCGCCCCTGCATTGAATGTAAACTTGTTGGGAGAGTAGGTTATCCCTGCATAAAATTTGTTTCTCGGCGCACCCGTAATCGGCGTATTCATGTGTAGGTAGCTATAATTACTATTCAAATTCAGGTTGTGAAGCATCCGGTAGTTCAGGCTGAACTCAATCCCTTTGTTGGCAAATTCACCTGCATTTTGATTCTGCGGATTGCCATCGACAGTAACTACCTGTACAATGTTATCCCCCTCGGTATAATATAGGCTCAATTCCATGTGCAAACGATTATCCAATAATCGTTGCGTAACGGTAAAGTCATAGCTGACACTTTCTTCAGGAAGTAAATCTTCATTGGCAGAAGCATACATATAAAGTTCCCGCAGATTAGGTGTTCTGAATCCTTTTGATACCGAGAATTTCAAATGTGTTTCTTTTGCGGCTTTGAAAGAAACGCCCACCTGCGGAACCCACTCGCTGCCATATAGTTTGTGATTTTCCAACCGTATTCCGGCATTGAACATAAACCTGCCGAGTGTTTGATGAGCAAAGAGATACCCTGCTATTTCATGTAGTTTTACATGGTCGGCATAGATTTCGGTTTGAGGGTTTCGATAAGCATTCCCGCCATATAGTTTCATGTCGAATCCTCCGGTAATCGAATTTCCTTTGAACAGGCTTGCCGACTGATAAATATTCACTCCGCCCATATAGTCTGTCGAATTGAACAGATATGGACGAGGAGTACCCCCCTCGAAATAACCGTCGTTTATCTTGTGTTTTCCCCAGTTGTAATAAAAATTTATGGCACCGTTTGTTTTCTCAAATTTATTCTCAATGGAAATACTTGACATTCCACGCAATACATCGGCAGTACCGTCTAACATGGGTCGGGTTATCTCTCCCGGATTTTGACTGTTGGATTTTGCTATATTTACATTTCCGGTTACTGTCCATTGTTTGGTCAATTCGTAGCCTAGCTTAGCGTATCCGCTCCACATATCAAATTCGGAGTTTACACGATGTCCGTCCGTGCGTTCATAGTTTCCGCTAACAACGCCCGAAAATTTACTTTTGCGGTAGCTGTCGGTAAGGGAATATCTTTGTGTGCCGTAAGAACCACCCATCAACCTTACGTTTAATCGGTTTCCATCCTCCAATGCTTTACGGGTGATAATGTTGATTGCACCGCCCATTGCGTTAGAGCCGTAAAGAACCGAAGCCGCCCCGCGCGATACTTCTACACGCTCGGCATCGGAAGCAATATAAGCATCTGAGACAGGATGTCCATAAATGGTAGCATATTGCGGATGTCCATCAATCAGAATAAGTACACGCCCTGAACTTGCTCCAAAGCCACGCATGCTAATACTACCTGCTGATCCGGTTGAAGTGCCATAACCAGCCATTCCACGAGAAGTAACAAACAATCCGGGAATTTGCTGTGATAAAACGGGGAGCAAAGACGTTTCGCCGCTTTGCTCTATTGAAGTCCGATTTACTATACTTATCGGAACAGGCATTACGTCGCGAGAAATTTCGACACGAGAACCCGTTATTACCACTTCATCCAAGTAGTAGGTGTTGATTACTGTGATTGTATCCGCAGGTTGTTTATTTTGGGCTTGAACTATGGTTGTGAATAGAACAAGACAGATTATTATATTTAAGATTTTTCTCATTGTGTCTTCTTTATCATATAATATTCTCTTGATTTAATTGACTATCATTATACCATACAAACTAACAACTAACAAAGCTGTTGAATTTTACTAAAAAAAACTATTCAGCCGACTTAATGGAAGTTTTCTCCCTCAACCATTCTTGCTCTTTCGGTGTAAGAAGTGAGGAAAGTTCTTTATAAACTTTTTCATGATACTGATTGAGCCAAGAAATTTCTTCGGGAGCCAATAAAGAGTAATCTACAGGCGCAAGGTCGATAGGGCAGAGGGTTAATGTTTCAAAGGCGTAGTAGTCTCCAAAGCTTGTAGTATCCGCTTTGATGGTTAGAATTAAGTTTTCAATACGAATGCCGTATTCTCCTCCTTTATATAATCCGGGTTCATTAGACGTAATCATGCCGGGCATTAGGGCTACCGGATTATAATTCATTCGAATACTTTGAGGTCCCTCATGAACATTTAGAAAAGACCCGATTCCATGACCGGTTCCATGTAAATAGTTTTGTCCTTCTTGCCAAATAAATTGACGAGCGAGGATATCCAGTTGCATACCTACCGTACCTTTAGGATATTTAGCCATAGATAGGCGGATGTTTCCTTTTAATATATTGGTATAATCTTTTTTCATGGAATTTGTTACCTCCCCAACAGCAATTGTTCGGGTTATATCGGTAGTCCCATCAAAATATTGTGCGCCGGAATCTACTAATAATAAACCTTTAGGCTCGATAACGGCATTGGATTCTTCATTTGCCGAATAATGTACGATAGCTCCGTGTTCAGCATAACCGGCAATTGTTGAAAAACTCTCACTAAAGTAAAGAGATTGCTGACTTCTATATTCTGTTAACTTATTTGCTACATCGATTTCCGTAATTTTCTCTCCTTTGCTTAAACTTTCTTCCAACCAGATCAGGAAGCGCACCAAAGCTGCACCGTCTTTTCTCATGGCATTGCGCATTCCTTCTATCTCAACCTCATTCTTTATGCTTTTAAGATAATCGACCGGATGAATAGAACTAACAACTATCTCTGTATGTTCTTCAATTGCTTTCCACAACTTATAATTAATCTTATTGGGCGTAAGCAATACTTTCAAATCCTTAGGAAAGGAAGCCGCATAAGAGAAAATCTTATCATAATCAGCAATAATAACACCTTGATCAGTTAAGTATTCAATCAATTCATGGGTTAGCTTTTCGGGTTTAATGAATAGAACGGTTTCTTCTTCTGATACATAGGCATAAGAAACGGCTACAGGGTTGAAACTAATATCCGTGCCCCGCATATTAAACAACCAAGCGATCTGATCAAGCGAAGCTAAGACGGTTGCATCGGCTCCTTCTTCTTTTATTCTATCCAAGAGCGTATTTATCTTCTCTTGAACTGCCTGTCCGGATAGTTTTTCGGGAAGGATAAAGGCTTTATCCGTAGGAATAGCAGGGCGATCCGTCCAAAGCATATCCCATGGCGCAAAATCTGTATTGATATTAATCCCTTCTTTCCCGAAGTTGGCAAGAAGAGATTGGGCTTCCGAAGCATCAAAAACGACTCCTTCGATGCCTATGGTGTCTCCTTTTTTCAATTCATCCGATAGCCATTGCGAAAAACTGGGAACTCCGTCCAATCCGATCTTAAATAAATCGATTCCGCTGCTTTTCAATTCTTTTTCGGCTTGAATAAAATAGCGGGAGTCCGTCCATAATCCGGCTTTATTTAGTGTGACGACCAGCGTTCCTGCCGAACCGGTGAACCCGGATAAGTATTTTCTGGTTTCCCAATGCAAAGGCGTATATTCGCTTATATGAGGGTCGGTGGTAGGGATTATACAGGCTTGTATACCCTTATCTTGCATTATTTTTCTTAGTGCTTCAATCTTGTTCATTGTAATTACATGTTCACGATTTTCTTATTCTTTACTTTCTTCATCTCGTATCGGCGGGCATAACGCTCTTCCCAAATGACCCACAATAAAAAGATAATACCATAATATATATATCGGAAAATACCATTATGCAAATCATCAAAACGTTCGGCATGTCCGCGAGTCAAAAGGGAAATGGATCCGATACGTATAATATTATATAAGGTTAGAACGATACAACCCATCGGGATATACCACAATTTGTTAAGTGTATATTTCGGAAAAATAATTTGCCATTTTCCTTTTTTACGTCCGTAGGATTTCTGTCTTCTAAAGAAAAACATTTTGTAGAAAATCATTATTCCACAGAAAATGAACATCTGTTTGATTCCCGTACATCCCCAAATGATACGGATAATGATCCCTCCATCAGGGAAGTACAAGGTGTCTTTGGTGGTCACTAAACTATCTGTATTTGGAAATAAGCCGACAAACCAAGCGGCTGCTTGAGTTAACCATTCACAAGCTATGAAAAACCATTCGGGAGTCATGTTTTCTCCAAAAACATACATGTATTTGCTGTCGTCATCTCCGTCAATGGCAAATTTCCAAGAGAAATGAAAGAAGAAAAGCAGCAATAAAAAGTATATAACTCCTCTGTAAGGGTATATTATCCTTATAAAATTGTTGGTGTGGGGGTTCATTATTGTCAAAGGCATTAAATAATTAGTAACTATTCAGCCGCGAATATAAGCATAAAATCTAGATTTACAGATATAG
>DAIPZX010000163.1:0-5457 GCA_036781995.1 Massilibacteroides sp.
AATATTTGTCAGATAAAATTTTACCTCTATATTTGCATTCAGAAAAACGTAAATTTTTTCATAGTTAAGGTTTTGGTTAAATTTGGTAAGGGTGGCTGAGAAGTTACCCTTATTGCTTTTATATAGACTATGTTTTTTCTGTTTCACTATTTATAGTTATATTTGAGGTGCAAAAATAATCAAAGTTATGGACAACCTGGGTGATTGGCTTTATATTGTTTTCCTCCTCATCGCGGTGGTAAGCGGTTTGTTTTCCGGAAAAAAGAAAAAACAACCGACCGTAAAGCCTGTACAGTCAAGAGAACAGACCGAAACATCTTCCGGCACGGACAAAGGAAAAGGCTTCTGGGAAATACTGGAAGAAATGCAGAAGGGTCCACAACAAACAAAGCCTCGCCCTAAAAAAGCAACTACTACGCCTTTCCTCTCCGGCGAATCAATCAGAGAATCGACTATCCCCAAGCAAAATAGCATTCTGCTTGAAGAGGAGTATGAAGCCGACCATCGTGTTACGAACGATGACTTTCACCTGCAAGATGTGGATGAAGTCAGAAAAGCGATCATATATAGCGAGATTCTTAATCGGAGACTGTAAGAAATCTATTCAAAAAAACTACGTACCTTTACACCGGTATAACATTAATTAATCTACTCAAATGTCAACTTCCCGTTTCAACGCGGTAGAAAGAGCGTCTAACCGCAAGGCTATTCCGGCTCTTGTCCCGGATCGCAAAGTATCCGATTTCTTCGGCGAAAACGTATTTAATCGTAAAGCCATGAAGAAGTATCTCTCGAAAGAAACGTTCCGGCTATTAACCGAAGCAATTGATAACAGCACGCCTATCGACAGAGAAATAGCGAATCATGTGGCTGCCGGCATGCGTATGTGGGCGCTTGAAAAAGGAGTGACTCACTACACACACTGGTTTCAGCCGCTCACCGACGGAACGGCAGAAAAGCATGACGCTTTTGTGGAACATGACGGCAACGGCGGACTGATCGAGGAATTCAGCGGCAAGCTGTTGGCTCAGCAGGAACCGGACGCGTCGAGTTTCCCTAACGGCGGACTCCGAAACACATTCGAAGCACGCGGCTATTCGGCATGGGATCCTTCTTCGCCAGCATTTATCGTAGATGATACGCTTTGTATCCCGACCATCTTTATTGCTTATACAGGAGAAGCCCTCGACTATAAAACTCCGCTTATCCGATCGATAGAAGCATTAAACAAAGCAGCAAAGGAGGTTTGCGACTTTTTTTCATTAGAGGTAAACAAAATTACTACTTTCTTAGGCTGGGAACAGGAATATTTTCTTGTAGATGAAGATCTATATTCCGCGCGCCCGGATCTGTCGTTAACAGAGCGTACTCTTTTAGGACATGAAAGCGCGAAGAACCAACAGTTAGACGACCATTACTTCGGTTCAATCCCCGCCCGCGTACAAGAATTCATGAAAGACCTGGAAATTGAATGTTATAAACTGGGCATTCCGGTTAAAACGCGTCATAATGAAGTTGCTCCCAATCAGTTTGAACTTGCACCGATTTACGAAGAATGCAATCTGGCAAACGATCACAACCAGTTGCTCATGTCTCTGATGAAACGGGTGGCAGAAAAACATAAATTCCGCGTATTACTGCACGAAAAACCTTTTATGGGTGTGAACGGTTCAGGAAAACATTGCAACTGGTCTATGGCAACAGACACAGGAATCAATCTTTTTTCACCGGGTAAGGACAGGGAAGATAATTTATTATTCATCACCTTCATCGTAAACACGCTAATGGCTGTTTACAAACACAACTCCTTACTAAAGGCAAGTATCGCTTCGGCAACTAATGCGCATCGCTTAGGAGCAAACGAAGCCCCTCCGGCCATTATATCTTCTTTCTTAGGTTCACAAATCAGCGAAGTGCTCGACCGTTTTGAAAACAGTTCTATCGAAGATGCAATTGAGATGGACAATAAGAAACGACTTTACCTCGGTTTTGGGCAAATTCCTGAAATTTTACTTGACAACACGGATCGAAACCGCACATCACCGTTTGCCTTCACAGGAAACCGTTTTGAATTCCGCGCGCTCGGATCATCGGCAAATTGCGGAGTAGCCATGCTCGCCGTCAACTCTGCCATGGCTCATCAGCTTCAGCAATTCAAACAAGAAGTGGAAGCGCTCTGCAAAAAAGGCAAAAGCAAGCAAGAAGCTATTTACGAAGTTTTGAAAGCCTATATCAAAGAATCCAAACCGATCCGATTTGACGGAAACGGATACAGCGAAGAATGGAAAGCAGAAGCCGGCAAAAGAGGCTTAGACTGCGAAAACAGTGTTCCACTTCAATATGACGCCTATTTGCTTCCGGAATCAATCCACATGTTTAAAGCGACCAACGTATTGAGCGAGAAGGAACTTCACGCCCGCAATGAGGTAAAATGGGAAGTCTATATTAAAAAGGTACAGATCGAGGCTCGTGTATTAGGCGATCTGTCCATGAATCATATCACGCCGGTAGTTTTGCGCTATCAATCAAGTTTGCTGGACAACCTGACTAAATTAAAAGCAACCTTCAGCGAAGAAGAATACGAGGATCTGGCTGCAGAACCGCGCCGCCTTGTTCGTAAGATAGGGCATCATATCTGTGCTGTCACACGTATGGTAGACGAGATGATCGAAGCCCGCAAAAAGGCAAACCGCATCCAGGATCTGCGCGAAAGAGCCATAGCCTATCATGACACCGTTGCGCCCTATCTGGATGAGATACGCGAACACATTGACGACCTGGAACTGATTGTAGACAATCAGATCTGGCCTCTGCCCAAATACAGAGAATTACTCTTCATCCGTTAAATACGAATAAACGCATAATGCAGAGAGAGAGGCTACCCGGGAATCGGGCAGCCTCTTTTGATTATATACGGTAGAAAAAATCTTACCTTTGCGGAAAATTTAAAAAGATGCAGGGAGCAAAAGACTTAACTCAGGGATCAATCAGCAAACAACTTTTCAATCTGGCTATACCGATCATGGGAACTTCTTTTACCCAAATGGCGTATAGCATCACAGATATGGCCTGGATAGGCAGAATCGGCAGTGAAGCTGTAGCCGCAATCGGGGCGGTAGGGATTCTTACCTGGATGACCACCTCCATTGCTCTCCTGAACAGAGTTGGAGCAGAAGTAAGCGTAGGGCAAAGTATCGGAGCGCAGGACGTAGAGAAGGCTCGCTCTTTCGCATCCCACAACCTGACGATCTCGCTTATTTTATCTATACTTTGGGGAGGGCTTCTGTTCGCATTAGCCTTTCCGATCATCAGCATCTATAAACTGGAGCCCAATATTACACATGAGGCCGCCATTTATCTGCAGATTGTCACAGCGGCATTCCCTTTTATTTTTCTTTCGGCGGCATTCACCGGCATTTACAATGCTTCGGGACAAACCAAAATTCCCTTCTTCATCAGCGCTACCGGATTGGTGGTGAATATGATTCTCGACCCGTTGTTTATCTGGGTATTCGAATGGGGCATAACGGGTGCAGCCTGGGCTACATGGCTATCACAAGGCACCGTCCTCTTTTTATTTCTTTATAATATTAAGGTACGCAACCCGCTTTTCAACGGATTTCCGATCCTCATAAAATTAAATGGAAGTTTTACCCGCCGTATATTTCAACTGGGATTGCCGGTTGCTTTATTAAACGCGTTATTCGCCATAATCAACCTGTTCATGGCAAGAACCGCCTCTATAGCGGGCGGACATATCGGACTGATGACCTTGACGGCAGGCGGACAAATAGAAGCCATCGCCTGGAACACGTCACAAGGTTTCAGCTCCGCGTTAGGCGCGTTCGTGGCGCAAAACTACGCAGCCCAAAAGCGAGACCGGGTAAACTCGGCCTATCACACCACTTTGGTCATGACTTCCGTACTCGGAATCTGCTGTACGCTCCTGTTCGTTTTCTTCGGAAGTGAAGTCTTTTCCCTTATCGTCCCCAACCGAGAGGCCTATGAAGCCGGAGGGATTTTCCTGCGTATAGACGGTTATTCCATGTGGTTTATGATGCTGGAAATAACCATGCAAGGATTATTCTATGGAACAGGACGCACATTACCTCCCGCCATCATCAGTATCACATTCAATCTCCTGCGTATTCCTTTAGCGATCTACCTTGCCGGCACCTTCTTAGGTATTGAAGGCGTATGGTGGGCAATCAGCATCACCAGCACACTGAAAGGGATTGTCGCTTTCGGCTGGTTCAGGATATTAAAGAAAAGGCTGCTGAAATAACGGTCAATAAGTTATTTTAAAATAAGGTAAACCAGTATAGTAACCAGCACCCAGCGATACCGGATATCCCTTTTTATTATACTCATAAGTATAATAAATACTGAGGTCTTCTGTAATAGCAACGCCTTCAGCGAATTCTCCGGTTATTCTTTCTTTCACTATATTATTGAAATGACAATAGAAACAGAAAAATCTGTTGTAGCCATCTCGGTTATCCCCACCTCTATACATTTGATAAGCATAATACCACAAAGGCAAATCAACCTTCGACATAATACCGGGATTATCATCGTATTCAAAACTGTAAGACATCAGCAGTTCATCTGATTTCTTGACAAACTTTTCCATTTTTATCAGATTTTTCTTCACCGGGTCATACGTTAATTCAGTAGAATAGTCGCCTTCTTTAATCAAAGACAATTCACCCTTTTCATTGTTGCGAGAATAAATCCCCAGTTCGGTTATTCTTTGTGGCAAACCGCTATCATCAAGTTCTATCTCCCATTGGAATTCTTCAAAGCCCGGTTCGCCGGAGGATCCGATATGTACCCTGTTATCCGTTTGCTTAAACCAAACTGAACCATGCCCATCAGCAACTCTTTTGTCTTCCGGTGAGTGGCTGACAGAAACCAACTTTCCATTTTCATACATATAATCAGAAACAGAACCTTTTATCTCTTTGATTTTCTTCAATCGGTTGCCTTCATAATAAAAGAAAGTCTTCTCATCCCCACGTTCAACGCTACTGGGTCTTCCGTTGTCTTTGGTTAGTTTCAGATCGTCATCATCATTATCACATGCAGGGAAAAAAGCACAAAAAATACATATTAGGAAAGATACAAGAATTGATTTTTTCATGATCGTATTTATTAAGTTTATTACATTATATAAGATGAAAAGTATGCTATAAATGCTGCTTTTATATTTGTTTTTACGTATTTTGCGGAACAAAATTAAACAAATTAATTAACGCGATAAGATGAAACAGAAAATGAAGCCTGAAACTCTTTGTGTTCAGGCTGGTTGGCAACCCAAGAAAGGAGAACCACGCGTTCTCCCGATTTACCAAAGTACAACCTTCAAATATGAAACCAGTGATCAGATGGCGAAACTCTTTGACCTGGAAGAAAGCGGATACTTTTATACCCGTCTGCAAAATCCGACAAACGATG
>DAIPZX010000164.1:0-5440 GCA_036781995.1 Massilibacteroides sp.
TTTTAACTTTTCGTCGATAAACATTTTAAGCAGTTCATAGCTGCGGTTGTAATGCCAAAGGGTTTCTTTTACCCGGTTTACACCAACCCGTTTGGCAAATTCCGTATTATGCTCCTCAAATAATTTGAGAAGCGTTTCCGGGCGGTGACCAATACCGTTAAGCGCATTCTTAACCATCTCGGCAGTAACGAAACCTCTGTTTTCGACAAGTTCGTTATAATGTCCGTCTATCTTTACTTTCAGTGCATCTATGGTGCGGTTGACTATAAGTGCCTGTTTACTCTTTCCAATGGCACGCCCAGCTTTTCCGTCCCATATATCCGGGTGGATTTCAACTTTGGTTCCAATCTGGGCAATGCCGGTATCTATCGTTATCCTGCCCAAGACCTGACACATTCCGCTTTTTTTAATCTTCGTTTTATTGATATAAAACATCACGGAAAAAGTGCTGCGGAGCCGTTTTGTAGATTTAATCTCTTTCTCCATATTTATTGAATCAATTTATATTTGTTTGATACTCTCTTTTCCAGTTTACTCATGTCCTCATTAATCTTGTCATTGGTTACTTTTGCATAGATACGTGTTGAACGTAAATCTTTATGCCCCATCATGCGGCTGACGGTTTCCATCGGAACGCCCTGAGAGAGAGTTATTTCGCTGGCGTAAGTATGCCTGCCGCAATGAAATACGAGCCTGCGTTCAATACCACATATTTTTGCGATCTTTTGCAGGTTAATGTTCAGGCGCTTACAACTGAGCATTAACAGCAGTTTTCCCTCCGGGGCTATATCCCGATATTTTTCAATAATCTGTATGGGCAATTCAAGTAGGGGTATCTCGCAGGGAGTACCTGTTTTTTGGCGAGTGGTCTTAATCCACAGCATACCATCGTCGTCCTCGACTATATTTTTTTCGGAAAGGTTGCGCATATCACGGTAGGCCAAACCGGTAAAACATGAAAACAGAAACATATCGCGCGTAAGGTAGCGGTTCGGATGATCCAGCGGAGTGTTCATGATTTTATTCAATTCCGCACGGGTAAGGTACTTCTGCTGTGGCTTCGGACGTTCGGGGGAATAATCGGTAAAAGGATCGCCGGTTATGATACCTTCGCAGATAGCGTATTTTATCATTTTCCGCATACGGGTAACAATGCCCAGAATCGTGTTTGGCTTGCGCTTCATCTCCACACGCAGGTAAAAATCATACGATTCGATAAACGACATATCGAGTGCGGAAAAAGGAATATCCGAAACATTGTACTTATGTTTCAGAAAGTTTTTCAGATGCCGGAGGGCATTCTGATATTCAAAAAACGTAGAGGGTTCACGATTTATGCCGACACGTTGTTCAAATTTCTCGTTATGCTTTTCAAAATAACGGACTAATGTTTCCTGGCTTGCGGCCATACCTTGCAGGACACATTTGACCTGTTGCGCCGTAACATTATCTTTTAGGGCTGCAAGCTCCTTGTAGTGTGCATTAGCCGATACCCGTGTCTTGTCGAGTCTGGCATTTAGTTCGTTTGCCTCTTTGCTTTTTCCGCGAAGACGGCCTGCCGCAGTATCCCAAAGCGATAGTGGGGCATAACATTTCATACTGAATTTTGCGGAGGTTTCTCCGACTGTCAGACGGCCTATGACCGGGCATGAGCCATCTGCTTTTACTTCGTCTTTTTTCAGGTAAAACGAAACCTTTACTGCTTGTTTCATAACGCTTACTTTATAATGTAAAATTAACTGTTATCCAGTTATTTAGCGTTATGCAAAATGCAACGGTAAGCTACATAATTATCCTGATTCTGATAATTTTACGACCGTTTCCGCTTAATCAAGGAAAATCCCTTTACTTTTGAGCGAAAGGCCCTCGCCGGTTAGCGTTCTTTGGATAAAATCACTTTCTTTCCTTTACTTCCCGCGACTGAAAATGGGCAACGGGATAGGGACAGAAACTTCGATTATCTACGCTATTTTTTGCACCTTACCCGAAGGTGCAAACCCCTACGACAACAGGTGTAACTCACCTGATTATAAGGCTCTTTCCCATTCCCGTCCCATTTATCGTTTTCTGTCCACAGTTTTGCAAGGAATCTCGATTGTTACCAAAAACACGGATGGCTACAGGAGCTTCCAAAGGAGGACCTTGCTCGAATTCCAATACCCGGATTTCTGTATCTTTTATTTGTTTTAAGTCAGTACGCAGGGTTTGAATCAGTCTTGTTTTTTCTTCCGGATGCATATCTTCCTTACATTGAATGAAGATATTGGCGTAATTCATTTCTTCAATAGTTTGGTTGACATTATAATATACCTGCGGATTGTTTTTCCCGATGTTTCCGGTATAATATTCAATGTCGGGGTATTGTTTTAATACGGCTTCCACTTCACGCGTTTTACGGTCTGTATAATCTAATGTTGCATTGGAAGAAGTTCGTATCTCTATCTGAAACTGTAACTTATCTGTTTTGGGAAATAAGCTGAATCCCATGGAGGGCAATACCATCAGACAGGCAACGACAATAAGACTGACTATTCCTACCGCTCGCCACGGATGCCGGAGAGACTTTTCCATGATTTTACCGTAAGTAAGATGTATGCCTTTATTCAATCCTTGCAGGAAGATATTTCCTTCGGAATGTACCTTTTCTTTCAGGATCCGACTTGAAAAGAAAGGTACAAATGTCAGCGAGACAAACAAAGAAGCAGCTACCGTAAGTACTACAGCCATCGGCAAAGATCGTATAAATTCGCCGGAGCTTTCGGGTAAGAGCATGATGGGAATAAAAGCAATTATCAGGGTAACAGTTACACCGATAATAGCCCATGCAATCTGTGCGGTACTCTTGATAATGGCTTTTCGCAAAGGTATACCGGAACGCAGGGTACGTTCGATATTTTCGTTAACAACAATAGAATCGTCTACTAAAATTCCTAATGCAAGTATCAGTCCGACAATACTGAGCTGATTAAGGGTGTAACCGAAATAGTTGAGGAAAATCAAACCGATGGCCAACGAAAGGGGAACGGAAATCATAACTACAACTGTGGAGCGGAACCCCAAAGGCAGAAGGGTGATTGAAACCAACAGAATGGCGATGAGGAAATCCCTCCCTAAATGATTTAACCGTTTTTTGACACCGACAGACTGGTCGAAGTTCTTCACCAAACGGATGTGAGGAGGAAGTGATTCTGCAAACTCTTGTATTATCGGTTCGGTTTCTTCGGCAACCGAAACAATATTATAGCCGGATTTCAGCGAAGCTGTTACCAATACGGAAGGAACCTCATTCAAGCGTACGATATGTTTTTCCGTTTCATAGGTATGTTTTACTTCGGCTACCTCACTCAGACGGATGTATTGTTGGTTACGGCTTCCTATGATAGTTTGCCCTATTTCTTCTACCGACTTATAGACATCTCCCGCCTTTACATTAAATGAGGTTTGTCCGGTTTCGATATGTCCGGCGGGTATATGGTGGCTGTTTCGTTGCAGTGCAGCCATCACTCCTTCAACCGGAAGCCGGTATTCGGCAAGTTTATCAATGTTCAGCTCAACACGCACTTCCTGTAATGGAAATCCCCATGTTTCTGCCGTTTTTATACCCTCTATCTTTTTCAGCTTATTTTTCAACGTGGTTGCCTGTTCTTCCATTTCCGCATAGCTTGCCGTAGCGGATTGCAGTGTAATCTGGTATATATTTACGTCCGAACTTCCGATTTTTTTGACATTGATGCTTTGTAAGTTTGCCGGAAGTACAGAAGATCTTAAAGACTCAACTTCTCGGATTACCTCCTGATGCTTTTCATTTTTATTGACACCGTAATCATATTCGACACCGACGAAAGCAAAGTTATTGCCCGCTATCGATTTAATTTGGCGGACATTTTCCATCTCATACAAACGGTCTTCCAACGGTTTCACTACCTGTTCTTTTATCTCTTCGGGAGATGCTCCCGGCAGAATCGCCGTCACGGTATAATACGGGAAGTTTACTTCCGGGTCTTCTCCGCGGGGCATGGATAAAAGAGAATATACTCCTGTCAGTACTATACCGATAAAAAGGAGGTAAGTGAATTGGCTTTTTTCTACAAAAAACCGGATAAATGTTTTCATCTGTGTATGAATTGATTTATTGAACAGAAATAGTGGAGTAGGGGGAAAGAAAAGCCGAGCCTTCATCAATAACTTCGCAGATGGAGTCGAGTCCGTTGCTGATATATGCCTGTCCTTCCCGGATAAATGCTGCCGTAACAGGAATCTTTTTCACCCGTTTACCATCCGGAATATAGACGAAAGCTTTCCGTCCCTCTCCGTCTTGCAAGCAAGCACACGGAATCTTTTTATATACCTTCTGTTTTTGTGTGTGAATAAGAGCTTCGACAAACATACCGACCACGATTTTTTGTTTTTCGGGAGCAAGTTCGACTTCTACCCCGTAAAGCCCGCTGTGAAGGTCGGCCGCTTGAGCAATGCGTTTAACCTTCCCGGAAAAGACCTGTTCGGGAAAAGCTTCTGTTTTCCATTCTGCTTTATCTCCAATGCTGAGGTTGAGCCAGTCTGAAACATTTACACCTGCCCGAAGGACAAGTTCTTTATCGGTTTGGAGGCTGATTTGCATTACCGGTTGTCCGGGATTGACATATTCTCCTTCTCCGGCATTTTTCCATAATACCACTCCGTCTGCGGGAGCATAGATTGCTGCATTTTGGCGGTTATAATTTGCTATTTTCAGCGACTGTTCTGCCATAGATAGGGTTGTCAGGCTATTTTGCCATTGCTCCCGAGTAGCAACGCTGTCACGGTAAAGGGTTTCCATGCGTTGATGGTCTCGAGATTGCTTGTCAAATGATTCCCGGGCTTGTGTATATTGGGCTTCAATTTCCGTGAGGTCCAGTTCGGCTAACAGCTCTCCTTTTCTGATGGCATCACCTTCTTTTATTTTTAAGTGTCGGATGATGCCGGGCAGTTTGAATGAAAGATTGGCGGTCTCTCCCGAAGAAATTATCCCGTTTAGTTGTATGTTGCTACTGACGGCTATTTCTTTTATCCCTATCAATGTTACCTGTACATCGTGATTGCTTACTGCTTTTCTCTCTTTTCCCCGGTTACAGGCGACAAAAGAAACCAGCAGGCAGCTAATGGTTAAATTAATTACGATCTGTTTCATACTATGTTTATTGAAGATTAAAACTTGCATTAGCTCTTTCCAGTTCGGCTTGCTTTATGTATACCGCATACCGAGCAATATTGACCTCCACTTTCGCCTGAATATATTGGTTATAAGCATCAAGCATTTCTATATAAAGCAATGAGCCCTCCTTGTAGATTATCATTTGTTCTCTATAATATCTTTCGGCTGTAGTGAGCTGTTTAAGGCCGGCATCGTATTGCTGTTTGGCATCTGTTAGGGAATTTCGAGCAACAGAAACTTGTAAATTCA
>DAIPZX010000165.1:0-5423 GCA_036781995.1 Massilibacteroides sp.
TTCTTTTTTATCTTTTTTAAAACCTTTAGCTACAATTTCCATTGGAGTCATAGAGTTGTCTGTAATCATCCAATAATCACTCGCAGGCAAATAAAGTTCAAATAAATTATGAATTCCGGCTTCGTAACGTCTTCGGATTGTGCTTTCCTCAATGTTATGTCCACCGGCTGCTACTCTCATTTTTACCCGTTCTACAGCTAAATTCGGCGTGTTAAGCCAAAAATAAAGCAATGTAACGTAGTATCCTGCTCTTTGAGCCTCCTGCATCAGTTTTACTACCGAGCGGGTGGCTAAAGTTGTTTCTAATGCGAATGTTTCCTGAGAGGCAATTAATTCTTTTATGCGTTTATACATTATCCGCCCTGCCTCAACTGCTACTGCTATATTTTCAGAATTAAAGGGGGAAAGCCCTTTTGCTATCTCGTCAGAGTTGACAAACTCCTTACACTTAAGCATTTCCGGCAAAATAGTATAGGAAGCAGTTGTCTTACCTGCACCGTTACATCCTGATATTATATATAAATAAGGCACCTTCACATTGTTTACACGGTGCAAATATATACAATAGTTTAATATCCCAAACTCTTTTTAGATAAATAAGACGGATCAGAAACTTAAATGTACTTAAAAAACGTATGGTTGGTTGCTAAAACGTATGGTTTCGTCCTTAAGTTATACCCACAAAAGATCACTCATGACCCGGTCGGAGATGAAAATGCCCTTAGACGATAGCTTTAATGTATCTCCATCGCGCAGAAGTAAGCCGTTGTTGAGGTAAGGTAAGGCTTGTGTGAGGCAAAAATCTTTCTTTTCTTTGCCATATTGCTCTTTGATCCGGTTTAAACGGATGCCCCACATGGTTCTTAATCCTGTTATGATATATTCGTTGTATTTTGTGTTGGTGTCCAGCAGTTCCTTTTCGATGTTTGGCATGCCCGATTTAATGCCGGACAAATACTGTTTCATGGAAGCGATATTCCATTGCCGGCTTTCTCCATCGAATGAATGGGCTGATGGCCCTATACCTATATATATAGTTTCATCCCAATAAGAGCTATTGTGCTTGGAAAAGCAGCCGGGTTGCGCGAAATTGGAGATTTCGTAATGCAGATAACCTGCCCGGCTTAGTTTGTCAATCAGAAGAGTAAAGAAGTTTTCGCTGAAATCTTCGCTTACGGGAAGCACCTTGCCGGCGGATTTTAATTTTGTCAGCTTCGTTCCTTCTTCATAAATAAGGTGATAGGCGGAAATATGGGGTACATGCAGTGCGATGGCTTCTTCCAGGTTCAGGTTCCATTGTTCGGGTGTTTGTCCGGGTAGTCCGTAGATCAGGTCTATGCTTATGTTGGATAAGCCGTTCGCTTTGCATGTGGCTACTGCCTCAATCGCCTGGTTGCGGTCATGCCTCCTGTTCAGGAAAATCAAATCCCGGGGCTGAAAACTTTGAACTCCCATACTGACCCGGTTAAATGGAAGACCGCGGAGTGAGTGAACATATTCCTGCGTCATATCGTCTGGATTGCCTTCGAGTGTGACCTCTTCGCAGAGGGTTGTATTATAGTGCTTTTGAATAACCCCGAAAATACGTTCAAAATCTGTTGCCGAAAGTTGTGAGGGGGTTCCGCCTCCGAAATAGATCGTTTGGATTGCTTCTCCTTTCAGATATGCTTTCCTGAGAACCAGTTCTTTGCAAACAGCGTCGACATAAGCGGCTTTGCTGCTTTGATCAGTGCTGGTGAAAAAGTCGCAATAAATACATCTTTTAGCACAAAAAGGAACGTGTATATAAAGTCCGGCCATGCAGTCTTTTTTTGCAAAGATACGATACTAATGTTTACGCCCTGTATGTTTGTTTTGTAAATGCGTTTACCCGGAAGAATGTGTAAAAAATGATCGTGTGAAAATAAAGATGGATAGGGGATATGCCGGTCGTGTTGCAGAAATATGTTTTCAAACAGAAAGCTTAAATTGTATTTCTTCCTCAGATTCTATAATTTGCAGGCTCACGAAAAAAACGGATATATTCTTTTAGTTAAACATAAATTTAATATCTGATATCATGAAAGTTTATCAAACCGATGAAATTAAGAACATCTCAATTCTGGGAAGTTCGGGCTCTGGGAAAACCACTCTCGCTGAAGCGATGCTTTACGAGGGTGGAGTTATAAAACGTCGCGGAACAGTTGAGGCCGGAAATACTGTGAGCGATTATTTTCCGGTTGAGAAGGAGTATGGATACTCAGTGTTCTCAACCGTTTTTAGTGTAGAGTGGCAAGGCCGGAAGCTGAACTTTATCGACTGTCCGGGTTCCGATGACTTTGTCGGAGGGGCTGTCTCTGCATTGAATGTAACAGATACGGCCTTAATGGTGCTGAATGCTCAGTATGGGGTGGAAGTAGGTACGATTAATCAATTCCGTTATACGGAAAAATTTCATAAACCGGTTGTTTTTGTTGTGAATCAGTTGGATAATGATAAGGCTGATTACGATGCAACCATGAACCAGTTGAAAGAACGTTATGGCGACAAGGTGGTTGCGATTCAATATCCTGTCAATAGCGGTTCTGAGTTTAATGCCGTTGTGGATGTGTTGAAAATGAAAATGTATCGCTGGAAGCCGGAAGGAGGAGTGCCCGAGGTGCTTGAAATTCCTGCTGAAGAGGCTGATAAAGCGATGGAATTACATAAAATATTGGTGGAAGCGGCAGCAGAACACGATGATGCGTTGATGGAGAAATTCTTTGAAGAAGGAACATTAAACGAAGACGATATGCGTGCCGGTATTCGCGCCGGATTAGTTACTCGCGGCATGTTTCCTGTTTTTTGTGTTTCGGCAGCGCGTGATATGTGTGTGCGTCGTACGCTGGAATTTCTTGGTAATGTAGTTCCTTGTACCGATAAAATGCCTCGTTTGGTTACGACCGAAGGTGCTGAGGTTACACCAGACGCTAAGGAGCCGACCTGTTTGTTCTTCTTTAAAACAATGACCGAGCCGCATATCGGGCAGGTGTCTTATTTTAAGGTATTGTCCGGAAAGGTAAAAGAAGGGGATGATTTGCTTAATTCAACTCGTGGCTCTAAAGAACGTATCGCTCAATTATTTGTACCCGCAGGGCAAACCAGAACACAGGTGCCCGAAATGGTGGCAGGAGATATTGGCGCTACTGTAAAACTGAAAGATGTTCGTTTGGGTAATGCATTGAATGGAAAAGGCATAGATTATAAATTTGACTTCGTGAAATACCCGAACTCTAAATATCGTCGTGCGATTAAGCCTGTAAATGAAGCCGACTCTGAAAAATTGAGTGAAATATTGAATCGTATGCGTCAGGAAGATCCTACCTGGATTGTGGAGCAATCCAAGGAACTGAAACAAACGATCGTTTCGGGTCAGGGAGAGTTTCACCTTCGTACGCTGAAATGGAGAATAGAGAATAACGATAAGTTGGCGATTGAATATCTTGAACCCAAGATTCCTTATCGTGAAACGATTACCAAGTCTGCCCGCGCGGATTATCGTCATAAGAAACAGTCCGGTGGTGCCGGTCAGTTTGGGGAAGTACATTTGATTGTGGAACCCTATTATGAAGGTATGCCGGCTCCGGATGTATATCGCTTCGGTGGGCAGGAATACAAAATGAACGTTCGCGATACGCAGGTGATTGATTTGGATTGGGGCGGCAAACTTGTTTTTGTGAACTGTATTGTGGGTGGAGCTATTGATGCCCGCTTCCTGCCTGCTATATTGAAAGGACTGATGGCGAGAATGGAACAAGGTCCGTTAACCGGGTCGTATGCGCGTGATGTACGTGTTTTGGTTTACGATGGTAAAATGCACCCGGTGGACAGTAATGAAATCTCCTTCATGCTGGCCGGGCGTAATGCTTTCAGCACGGCCTTTAAAGAAGCGGGACCGAAGATTCTGGAACCTGTTTATGATGTTGAGGTTTCCGTTCCGGCAGATTTCCTTGGTGATGTAATGGGCGACTTGCAGGGAAGACGCGCGCTGATTATGGGTATGAGCAGTGAAAAAGGTTATGAAAAACTCCAGGCAAAAGTGCCCTTGAAAGAAATGTCTAACTATTCGACTTCGCTTAGTTCGATAACCGGAGGGCGTGCTTCTTTCATGATGAAGTTTGCTAATTACGAACTTGTCCCTGCTGATGTTCAGGATAAGTTGCTGAAAGAATATGAAGCTTTACAGGAAGAAGATTAAGTTTGTTTGAGAAAACTAAACACATTTGAAATTGCATCGTCATTGCGTTCGTAATGACGATGCGATTTTTTTTAGTTGATTTGCAGATTTTAAATTCGATTAAGCGCCTGTTCCAGATCCGCGATGATGTCTTCTGCATTCTCAATGCCAACGGAAAGACGTATCAGGTCGGGAGCAATACCTGCTTCTATGAGTTGTTCTTCGCTTAATTGTCTGTGTGTGTGACTGGCGGGATGAAGTACGCAGGTGCGCGCGTCGGCAACGTGCGTAACTATGGCAGCTAACTGAAGGCTGTCCATAAAGCGTGCGGCTTGTTGTCTGTCTCCTTTCAGTCCGAACGACATAACTCCGCACGTACCATTCGGCATATATTTCTGTGCGAGATGGTAATGTTTGTTGCTCTTCAACCCTGGATAGCACACCCAGCCTACTTTTTCGTTCTTCTCCAGCCACTCTGCTATTCTTTGGGCATTCTTGCAATGCTGTGGCATTCTTAGATGCAGCGTTTCGAGTCCGAGGTTGAGCAGGAAGGCATTTTGTGGTGATTGGATAGCTCCTAAATCACGCATTAACTGGCTGGTTGCTTTGGTGATGAAAGCCAGTTTTCCAAATGTCTTAGTGTACGTAAGCCCATGATAGGAAGAATCCGGCTGACAGAGTCCGGGGTACTTATCCGCGTGTGCTTCCCAGTCAAAATTACCGCTATCTACAATGCAACCCCCTACGCAGGTGGCGTGTCCGTCCATATACTTGGTGGTAGAATGCGTAATGATATCGGCTCCATATTCAAACGGACGGCAATTGATTGGTGTGGCAAACGTGTTGTCTACCACGAGAGGAACTCCCTGTGAGTGTGCGATACGGGCAAATTTTTCAAGGTCCAGAATCATGACTCCGGGGTTTGATATCGTCTCGCCAAATAATAGCTTTGTGTTTGGACGGAAAGCCTTTGCGATTTCTTCCTCCGAAGCATCCTGGTCAACGAATGTGCATTCGATTCCCAATTTTTTTAGCGTTACGGCAAGCAGATTGTACGTGCCTCCGTAAATACCTGTCGCACTGACGATGTGATCTCCCGCTTCGCAGATATTGAAAAAAGTAAAGAAATTGGCGGCCTGACCGGAGGAGGTCAGCATCGCGGCTACTCCTCCTTCCAAAGCAGCGATTTTTGCAGCGACTGCATCGTTTGTCGGATTTTGCAGACGGG
>DAIPZX010000166.1:0-5421 GCA_036781995.1 Massilibacteroides sp.
CATCTGGATTGCTTCGTCGCTTCGCTCCTCGCAATGACGATGCGGTGTGTCAACTTTTTGTCAACTTTCTGTCAACTCCATTCGGTCTTTGAGAAATTAATAACGGAAACAAATTTATCATGCGTCTAAAACAAGGGATATTCTAAAGAGAGATCAAAAAATATTATATTTGTTGTTCTATAAAAAATTCATATAATGCATTATCGACTTCTTCTTATTTTTAGCTTGTACATGGGTGTCATTTCTGATACTTGCGCACAATGGAATCACTTTGTTACCAATTTCAAAAAGGAATTGTATGGAAGAGGATTACAAACCTGGCAAATAAGCAGTTACGACAATAATTATTTTTATTTTGCGAATAAAAACGGATTGCTGGAATATAACGGAAGCGATTGGAAGCTTTTTCAGTTGAACAATCAGAATGATGCCCGCTCGGTTCATATCTCAAAGAGGCAACATCGTATTTATATTGGCGGTGTGAACGAGTTCGGTTACCTTGAGCCGGATGCAACAGGTCATTTGATCTATACCCGCCAATCTGATGCAATTACCAATAAATATAGTTTATCGGGTGGCTATTGGGGGATTTATGAAGTTGACAATATTTTATACTATGTTTCAGACCGATACATTGTAAAGCAAATAGGCGATGAATTTACGTTGATTGAATCTGATTCTAAAATTGATTGTTCCGCGTTAGTGAACAATGTGCTTTTTCTTGGAACATTTGATGGAATCAAAATACTGGTAGGCAATACGTTATTGCCTCTTCCGAACGGGGATTCCCTGAAAGGAAAAACGATAAGGGGCATTATTCCGTATGAAAAAGGTACCTTGATTGCTACGGCATTAGACGGGCTTTTTATTTCGAATGAGGATGGGATCAGACCGTTTGTAACGGGGCACGAAGATTTCATGAGGCGGAATGAACTTTTTTCTTTAGCTGTTTCGGATCGCTATCTGGCAATCGGGACGATTCATAAGGGGCTGTTACTATTGGACAGGTCGGACTTTTCCGCACAGTATTACAATGAAGACAATGGGTTGCAAAACAATACGGTTCTTTCTCTTTATTTCGACAACCGGCAGAATATCTGGCTGGGGCTTGACAATGGCATTGATTATATTGCAACCGATTCGCCGCTGACCAACCTGTACACCTATCCCAATTCCAAAGGCGCCGGCTATGCTTCTTTGATTGCAGATGGTAAGATCTATCTGGGAACCAACAGAGGGCTGTTTTATACCGAATGGCCTGTTCGCTTTACTGAAAAGGGGGCGAACCTGCAGCTTATTCCGGAATTAAGCGGACAGGTATGGGAACTGGCTACTTACAATAACGAAATTTTTTGCATGCATGACAAAGGTTTGTTTATCATTAAAGGAAACAAAGTAGACTTTATTCCGGAATTGAGAGGCGCTATTCATTTTACGTCTCATGAGACCGATCCGGATAAATGTTGGATCAGCACATACGATAGCTTTTTTCTGTTGCAAAAGAAAAACGGGAAATGGAGTGTATTGAAACAAATTCCTGAAATACAGAATTGGTTGAAAAATCTTGTTTTCGAATCTCCGGAAGTCTTATGGGTACGCAGATTGAATACCAGAATGGAACGCATTGTACTGGATACGGCAGACTACCGGATTAAAGAATCGCGCTCTTATGCGGAGAAAGACGGCTTTGCTTCCATGACCAATCTTTATGCCTATAAGGTTAAGAAGAATGTGTATTTTACGACAGATTCGGGCATTTACCTGTACGACAAGAATACGGACAGGATTGTTGAATCGAAAGCTTTTAAGGATGCTTTTATAAAAGGAACAATCGTTTTGGCAGAACAAGAGAACAAACTTTATGGCCTGTCTTCGAAAGGTATCCAGACGTCGACATGGAATGCGGCGGATGTTTTATCCCATCCCAATTTGTTTCAGCTTTCCCGTTCCCGGGTTGATTTTATCCGTTATTATGAAACCATGGATGTCATAAACGATTCTTTGGTCATTATTCCGAATGAATATGGCTTTGCGTTGCTTAATACGGCCCGCCCTGCCCGGATAGAAGAGAATGATTTGTATATAAAAAGCGTGTCTGTTACCTATCCGAAGGATTCTTTGATTTACGAAAATAATTATTTGAATAAAGCGCTGTTTCCTAAGATTGATTTTAAAAATAATGCGATAAGAATAGCCTATGATGTGCGCTCTTTCGGACAGGACAAGCCTGTGACGTTTCGATATAAGTTAAGTCCCGACCCTTTGTGGTCTGCCTTTACGTCTTCTACGCTGAAGGAATACAATAATTTGAAAGAAGGAGATTACACCTTTGACTTAGAGGCTTTTTATGCGGATGGTGGAACCGGTGTGACGAAATTTTCGTTTATAATTCTTCCTCCCTGGTATCGATCTGTTTATGCCTGGGTAGTCTATTGCTTATTGTTCTTAGGGTTTGTCCGGTTGGTTTATTTATTTGAAGAGCGCCGCATCACGTACCGGAAGGAAAAGGAACTGACGGAAAAAGAACAGGAGATAAGACTCCTGGAGCAGGAGTTCACAAAGGAGGACATGCGCAAAGAACAAAGGATTATTGAACTGAAAAATGAAAATTTGGAACAGGAACTCAAGCACAAGAGTCAGGAAATGGCAAATCTGATGATGAACTTTTCAAGAAAAAATGAAACACTGATGAACATTAAGCAAGAGCTTTATAAAGTCATGGGTGAAATGAAAGGAGATGCTTTTGCAAAGCCTAAGCGGATGATTGTTTCGCTCAATAATCAGATTGATTCCAATATACAGTCTGATGACATGTTGAAAAAATTTGAAGAACAGTTTGACCTTGTTCACAATAAATACATAAGCAGAATTAAAAAACACTATCCGGATCTTCATGTAGGTGAATTAAAAATGTGTGCTTACCTGAAAATGAACCTCTCTTCTAAAGAAATAGCCCCACTACTTAACCTTTCGGTGCGCGGTGTGGAAACACTTCGTTATCGTCTTCGCAAAAAATTGGGATTGAACCGGGAAGATAACCTGATAGAACATTTAAACAATTTAAAGGATTGATTTATAATTCTATACAATTAACCAGGCGTAGTATTGGCGTATTTTATTTTCCGGCAAAACGTATTTGGGAATAGGTAGATTTTTCTCATTTTAGTATCTATAAGCTTACGTTTGTGGCGTTTTATAGAATGTCAATCTTAAACTTAAGTTAAATTTATGAGAAATCTCTTATTAGTAGCAATTACATTGCTTTGTACCGCTTTTTCTGCGTTGGCGCAAGACGTGCAGATTAGAGGTGAGGTACTATCAGGATCGGATAATTTTCCGTTACCCGGAGTAAACGTTGTGGTGAAGGGAACCACCAACGGAACCATGACCGATATAGACGGTCAATTCTTCTTGTCCGCTCCGGATAAAAGTATTTTAGTAATCTCTTATATTGGTTTTAAGCCACTGGAGATCGTGGCAGACGCTTCCAAACCGATGGCCATTGTCCTTCATGAAGATACGGAATTGCTGGACGAAGTGGTTGTTATTGGTTACGGTGTTCAGAAAAAGAGTGTGGTAACAGCGGCTATCAGTAAAGTGGCCGGTGAAGATCTGGAAAAAGTGGCTCCTGTTCGTGTGGAGGATGCGCTTAAAGGACTTGCTGCCGGTGTGCAGGTAACAACAACGAACGGTCAGCCGGGCGCAAATGCCAAGGTACGTATCCGTGGTACAGGTACGATTAACAACGCTGATCCGCTGTATATCGTGGACGGTATGCCTGTAGATGGAGGTATCGACAATGTGAACCCGAATGATATCGCAAGTATCGAAGTATTGAAAGATGCTGCTTCGGGTGCTGTGTATGGTGCTCGTGCGGCGAATGGTGTAGTGATCGTTACCACTAAAAAGGGAGCTATCGGGAGAACGAAAGTAACGTATGACTTTTCTTATGGTTTCCAGAATCCGTGGAGAAAACGCGATATGATGAATGCGACCGAGTATGCAACCATTATGAATGAAGCTGCGGGATATGCAGGAGAAAACCCTATTTATGCCAATGTAAATTCTTTAGGTAATGGAACAAACTGGCAGGACGTGTTATTCAATGACAATGCGCCTATACAGAATCATCAGTTGAGTATCAGCGGTGCGTCTGAAAAAATTAACTACTATTTATCTGCCGGTTATTATAATCAGGAAGGTATTATTGGTGGTAACTACGACAAATCGAACTACGAGCGTTTCTCTCTTCGCAGCAACACCATCTACACACTGTTTGATGAATCTGCCAACCGCAATTGGTTAAAAGACATGAAGGTGACCATGAATGCTACCTATTCACGCATCAACAGTATCGGTGTAACCGCAGGTAGCTTGACCGGTTCTCCGCTGGGGAATGCCGTGTTTATGGACCCTACGATGGAAGTGTATGCACCTGAAGGAACAGACTATTCCGATCGTTATGACTATAATATATATGGCGAACCTATCCGGGATAAGAGAACCGGTAAATTATTAACTATACCCAGTGGTGATTTGAATGAACTTTCCAACCCGCTTGCTACTCTTTCCTTGCCGGGAACAAATAAGAACTCGGATAAGATCATCGCTACAATAGCAGCCGAATTAGGTGTTTGGGATAACCTGAGATATAAAGTATCCTGGGGTTCCGACCTGGCTTTCTGGGGTGAAGATGGATGGAGCCACCCTCATTATCTGAATAAGAACGCGCATAACGACAAATCATCGGTTACGGCTAAAATGAACCGCGGTTATACGTGGCAGATCGAAAACGTATTGACCTATGATAAGACTTTCGGTGTTCATTCTATTGCTGTTGTGTTAGGACAGTCGGCTAAAAAATACACGGGAACTAAAATAGAGGGTACAGCACAAGACCTGGTTGCCTATGATCCTGACAAAGCAAATCTGGACTTCACAACCGGTTTACAGGCAGATGGCAAGCGTAATGCTACAGGAGGCGCGTTTGATCCGGCTACATTGGCTTCTTATTTCGGTCGTATCAGTTATAACTACGACGAACGCTATATGTTGCAGCTTACCGTGCGTCGTGACGGTTCTTCCAATTTTGGACCGAACAACAAATGGGCTACCTTCCCTTCTGCTTCTTTGGGATGGAATATTACCAATGAAAGCTTTATGGAAGAACGCCCGGATTGGTTGACCGCTACCAAGGTGCGTCTTTCATGGGGTAAGAATGGGAATGAAAATATCGGTGCATTCCGTTATACAGCTAACGTGAAATTGAACAATAACCATATTTTTGGTAATCCTGCTCACCAGTCTATTATTTTAGGAAGTAAGCCTTCTGGCACGCCTAACCCGGATTTGAAATGGGAAGAGTCTGAACAGTATGACGCCGGGCTTGATTTCGGATTTTTAAATAACGCGCTGACTTTT
>DAIPZX010000167.1:0-5414 GCA_036781995.1 Massilibacteroides sp.
TAAAATAAAACCGAAGATATAACTAACTATCTTTACCGACTCAACAGAAAACCAACCTAACCGAACTAGAAAATCTTCAACCCAAACCGCTGCCTCTGCATAAAAACAAACAGCAACAATCAAGGCTATAAGCGAAACAACCTGTTTGATCATTCCATCAAACAGGCCTTTCAAAAATCCTATTCCTGCCAGACATAGCAAAACAATGTCCAACCAGTTCATCTCGTTGTATTATAACTTTTGTTTAACTTCAACTTCTTCGTAAGCCTCAATAATATCACCAACCTGAATATCGTTATAGTTCGTGATATTAAGTCCGCACTCATATCCGAAAGCAACCTCTTTCACATCATCTTTGAATCGTTTCAAAGAGCCCAGATTACCTGAATAGATTACGATACCATCCCGAATCAGGCGGATTTTATTAGAACGCTTGATCTTACCTTCTTTCACCATACATCCGGCTACTGTTCCAACCTTCGTGATCTTGAATACCTCCCGAACTTCTACGTTCGCAGCGAATTCCTCTTTCACTTCAGGCTCAAGCATACCTTCCATCGCACTCTTCACGTCTTCGATAGCATCGTAGATAATAGAATACTGACGAATCTCTACGCCTTCGTTTTCCGCATTACGTTTAGCCGCTTGTGAAGGACGCACCTGGAAACCGATAATAATCGCATTTGAAGCTGCTGCCAGCACAACATCCGATTCAGAAATCTGCCCAACGGCTTTGTGGATTACGTTAACCTGAATTTTCTCAGTTGACAAACGGATCAGGGAGTCGGAAAGCGCTTCCACAGAACCATCCACGTCTCCTTTCACAATGACGTTCAACTCCTGGAAGTTTCCGATTGCAATACGGCGACCGATATCATCCAGCGTAAGCATTTTCTGCGTACGCAAGCTGAGTTCACGTTGCAGTTGTTCACGGCGATTAGCAATATCACGCGCTTCCTGTTCTGATTCCAGCACATTGAATGTATCACCTGCCTGAGGTGCGCCATTCAAGCCTAAGATCAATGCCGGTTCAGAAGGTCCTGCCTGCTCTATGCGTTGGTTGCGCTCGTTAAACATAGCCTTAACACGTCCGAAATGAGTTCCCGCCACTACGATATCACCCATATTCAAGGTTCCGTTTTCGACCAGAACCGTAGAAACATAGCCGCGTCCTTTATCTAAGGAAGATTCTATAATTGAACCGGTCGCTCTACGCTTTGGATTTGCTTTCAGATCCAGAAGATCAGCCTCAAGCAATACTTTTTCAAGTAATTCTTCTACCCCTGTCCCCTTCTTTGCTGAAACCTCCTGACTTTGATATTTACCTCCCCAGTCTTCAACTAAGTAGTTCATATTAGCCAACTCTTCCTTAATCTTTTCCGGGTTAGCATGCGGTTTATCGATCTTGTTTATTGCAAAAACAATCGGAACGCCCGCTGCCGCAGCATGATTGATAGCCTCCACAGTCTGTGGCATAACATTGTCATCAGCAGCAACAATAATAATCACAATATCGGTCACTTTGGCTCCACGTGCTCGCATCGCGGTAAACGCCTCGTGACCCGGAGTATCTAAGAACGTAATACGACGTCCGCTACGCGGCAGTTTCACATTGTAAGCACCAATATGCTGCGTGATGCCTCCGGCTTCACCGGCAATCACATTCGCATTACGAATGCCGTCAAGCAGCGAAGTCTTACCATGGTCAACGTGTCCCATCACCGTTACGATAGGAGGACGTGCTACCAAATCTTCTTCTTCATCTTCTTCTTCATCAGCATTAATAGCTTCAACTACTTCCGCGCTTACATATTCTGTTTTGAAACCGAATTCTTCGGCTACAATATTAATTGTTTCAGCATCCAGACGTTGATTGATCGAAACCATGATACCAATACTCATACACGTACCGATTACTTTAGTTACCGGAACATCCATCATATTAGCCAGGTCATTCGCTGTAACAAACTCTGTCAGCTTCAATACTTTGCTTTCCAGTTCTTCCTGTTCAAGCAATTCGCTCTCACGTTTTACAGCAGCATCACGTTTATCACGTCTGTACTTAGCCCCTTTATTGCTTTTATTTCCTCTGTTCGTCAGGCGGGCAAGTGTTTCTTTCACTTGTTTTTGTACATCCTCCTCACTCACTTCTGCTTTAACCGGCTTCCTCAAGCGCGGTTTACGCATGTCTCTGTTTCCTCCGCCGCCGTGAGGAGCATTTGTACCCGGCGTATTATTTACATCAACCCGATCTTTTTTGATACGTTTGCGCTTTCTTTTAGCGTCAGCCGTAGCGCCTGTTCCGGTTGCTCCGGTTGCTCCGGGTCCTGTTTTCGAAGGCGCAGCAGTTGAATTACTATGAGCCGCGGTATTCGCTCCTTTACCGTGATTAAATTTCTCACGCTTATCTTCCCGTTCTTTACGACGTTCTTCTTTCGTCTTCTTTTTCGGACGAGTAGATTGATTAAGTGTGTCCAGATCAATCTTTCCTGTAACCTTTATATTTGATTCGAACTTAGGCGAATTCAAACGGAACAAAGAATCGTTGTCCTTATTTGCGGTTTCGTCAGTTTCCGCCCCTTTACTTACAGGAGCTAAGGTAGTTTCGGGTTGTGTCTTTTTAACAGTCTCTGCTTCCACAGTTATTTTATTTTCAACAATTAGTTTTTCCGTATTTTTTTGCTCCTTTGCGGCAGGAATAACCTTTGCTTTTTCAACTTCCGGTTGGGGCTTAGACACAGGTTTTACAACCTCCTCTTCTTTCTTTTCAGGCTCAACCTTCTTGACTTCAGATTCTACTTTTATTTCAGGCACAACCGGCATCTGCGGTTCCTGTTGTTTGTTAAGTTCATCCAAATCAATCTTTCCCTTGGTTACTATTTTAGGCTTATATTCTTCCGGAACTTCCGTTTTAATGATTTCCGGAGTTTCTTGTTTTGTGATATGCACTTTTTTAACAGGGCGTTCAAAGGTAGGGCGTTCCCGTACTCCGGCATGCGAAGGTTTTCCAAACTCACTTACGAGTAAAGTATATTGTTCATCACTAATCTTCGTGTTGGGATTGCTCTCAACCTGATGACCTTTCTTATTCAGAAACTCCACGACCGTGGTGATCCCTACGTTTAAATCTCGTGTTACTTTTATTAATTTTATAGGCATATCAATCTTTATCGTAATAACTTTTATCAGTTCTTCTCGTCTTCAAATTCAGCAGCCAAAACAGCCAACACCTCATCAATAGTAGATTCTTCCAAATCAGTACGCTCGATTAATTCGGCGCGATCCATTGCTAACACGTTTTTAGCAGTATAGCATCCACTATTCTTCAGAATATCAAGCACCCATGCATCAATTTCATCAGAGAATTCATCCAGATAGATATCTTCCTCATCCGCATTATCAATATCACGGAACACATCAATCGTGTATTCTGTCAACATACTTGCCAGTTTGATATTCAAACCACCTTTCCCGATAGCCAGAGAAACCTCTTCCGGGCGAAGAAATACTTCAGCCTTACGTTCCTCCTCGTTTATACGGATAGATGATATTTTAGCCGGACTTAACGAACGTTGAATAAAGAGGGAAATATTGGATGTGTAATTGATCACATCGATATTTTCATTTCTCAATTCACGAACGATTCCATGAATACGCGAACCCTTCATTCCGACACAAGCCCCTACCGGGTCAATACGGTCGTCATAAGATTCAACAGCAACCTTTGCTCTTTCGCCCGGAATACGCGCTATCGCCTTAATCGTAATTAAGCCGTCGTTAATTTCGGGCACTTCCAATTCAAACAAACGTTGCAAAAAGACTTTATCCGTACGAGACAGAATAATCTTCGGATTGTTATTCATATTATCTACCCGCTGTACAATCGCACGAACTGTTTCTCCCTTACGATAGAAGTCGGTCGGGATTTGCTCTGTTTTAGGCAAAAGCAACTCGTTGCCCTCGTCATCAAGCAAAAGAATTTCTTTCTTCCAGACCTGATATACATCAGCTGCGATTATTGTTCCAATCCTGTCTTTATATTTCGCGAACAAACTGTCTTTCTGTAGTTCAAGTATTTTAGAAGCCAACGTCTGTCTCAGATTCAGAATTGCCCGGCGTCCGAATTTTGCAAAATACACTTCATCCGTAACTTCTTCTCCGACCTCACAATCCGGGTCTATTTCACGGGCCTGTGTTAGCGTTAGTTGCAAATTCGAATCTTCCAGCTGGTCGTCTGCCACCACCACCCGGTTTCTCCAAATTTCAAAATCTCCTTTTTCCGGGTTGATGATCACGTCATAATTTTCATCCGTCCCGAACATTTTGGCTATTACATTACGGAACGACTCTTCCAGCACACTGATCATTGTATCCTTGTCAATGTTCTTCAATTCTTTGAATTCCGCAAGTGTATCAATCATGCTGACTGTTTCCTCTTTCTTGGCCATAATTTTTCTACTTGAATCTTAATAAATATTTCGTATATTTTATTTCTTCAAAAGCATAAGCCTGCTCTTCTTCGACCAGTACTTTTCTTTTAGCGCCTTCCGGCTTAACCATTTTTCCCACGATGACAACAATCCCATTTTCATCCGCAGATTTCAGCACGCCGGTTAGCTTCACGCCCTTGGTCAAAAGCAGCTCCACTTCTTTTCCAATATATTTATTGTATTGGCGAAGCACCTTTAACGGCGATGTAATCCCTGCCGAACCAACTTCCAGTTCAAAGTCTTCCTTCTCCCTGTCCAAAGCATCTTCAATGTAACGGCTTAGCTCCACACAATCATCCACCCCGACAGACTCATCACTATCTATCTCAACCACAATCAGATTGCCCGGATTAACCTGTACATCAACCAGAAAATTGGATGATGATGCAAGTTTTTCCTCCACAAGCCGTACCAGTTCGTTTTTATCAATCATATTTAATGATAATTATAAGAATAAAAGAAGGGGACTATCCGCCCCCTCCTCATCCTCTTCTCTCTTCCGGTCGCAAATATACAAATATTCAGAGAAAACACAAAAGAATACCTATTTTATTCGATATTTCATTTTGTCTTTTCTGCCGACAGAATATTTTTAACCATCATGACGTATCCAAAAACATTTGCCCTCTTTTTGAAAGTACACTTGAAATCTTTACTCAAAAAGAAAGTGAATAGATTGGAGCTGTTTCTCCAATAATCAGACCGAAGTCTTGTTTTATACTGAATGACATCAGATGTATAAAATAGTTGTTCAATCAAAAAGACAGACCTAAATTTTAAACATCAATAGTTTTGCTATCAATCGCTCTGTGTTTTATCCCTTCCCATATATATGTGCTTAGGAATGAATCATCCATATTGCACACCAATTCAATAAATCGAGGATGAGTAATTGAAAAGGTTAAAATATCCTGCTTAATACAA
>DAIPZX010000168.1:0-5371 GCA_036781995.1 Massilibacteroides sp.
GGATGGACGGTTTTTCCATTTTGATTATACTCCTTCTTGTATAAATCATTACACCACTCCCACACATTCCCACTCATATCATAGATCCCTAATTCATTCGGTTTTTTCATACCTACCGGATGAGTCGTTCCCTCTTTTCCGTATTTACTTTCTTGATAATTCTCTATATACCAGGCAACTTCATCAATCTTGTTACTCCCACTGTATTTGTAGCCTTTACTTCGATTGCCACCGCGTGCGGCATATTCCCATTCTATTTCGGTTGGTAGGCGAAAAGTACTATCTGTAAGTGCGTTCAGTTTATTTATAAACTCTTGGGTATCGTTCCAGCTTACATGTTCTGCCGGACAATCTTCACAGTCTGAATTATGAAATTGTTTGTGATCGGCTCCCATAACGGCATTCCACAGTTTCTGAGTAACCTCATATTTCCCCATATAAAAAGAGGGTACAGTTTCCTCGTGTGCCGGCTTTTCTATATCTTCACAGTCGTTACCCTGTTCATTCGTGCACCCCATAGTGAACGTTCCACCCTCTACAAAATCATCTCAAAACTTTCTCCATTTACGGTAAAAGTAGAACCTTGTATCAATACCTCATCTGATTTGTCTTGTTTACAAGCTATAATGTTACCTAATATAAGAACAAATATTAAAATTCTATGCATATCATAATATTTTAGATCATTAAGTCTCTGTTTTTTAGTCGTCTAAAGATAAAAAACATTTTTCTTGTCTTACTTATTTAAAAGACACGATCATTAAATAAGGATTATCATCTTCATTTATTTGTTTTAGAGAGGTTTCAAGATGTTGTTTAGTGTCAGAAAGAGGCATGGAAGACATGAAGTTTATTATTTCTGGCTTATGCTTTGATATCGTCTCTGCGGATACTATAGCTATGGCTTTATCTGCACTTTGATATTGAGGGTTAAACGGCAATCCGGAAACTATATCGTCTATAAAATAGTCCATGTTTTTATTGCCTCGCATATTGGGAATTGCATCCTTATAAAATGTACGATAATATTGTGATTTTGTTTTATCATAAATCATAAAGAATTTTTCATAATCATTCCCCATACGGAAAATAATGAAATTGTCGGATTCAAAAACTCCGGAGTTGGGGCGCATGATATAAGTTATAATTCCTGATTTGCTGCCTGTTTCTTGTTTGAAGTAATCACTTTCGTTTAATTTTAACTCACCGGTAAGTGAATAAATGGGAATAATAGAATCTTTTTGTATTCTAAAAACAGTATCAGAAGCGTATTCCAAAAAATAAATATTCCCTCTATGCCTCCAAACCCGACTCATATCCGAGCCAAGCATTTCATTATTTTTGCTTTTGAGAGGATATATATTACTACGATAATTTTTAACTATTTCGCCCTCGTAATTCATAAACCTTATGGCGGCACAATCCGGTTTTCCTCGTTCGGCTATAGTTTGACGTATTGCTATAAAATTTGGATCTATCAAATCAATGCAGCCATAAGATAGAAGAGGAATCGTTTTCTTAAAACTACCGTTAAAATGGTAAATAACAATTCGCCCTCTATTTATATCTGTTACGTAGATTAAAGAGTTTTCTTTATCAATTTGTAAAGGGTAGGAGATGTTTATATATTCTTCCGGTCCCATTCCTCTATTTCCAATTGATCTTATGAAGTTTCCTGCCTTATCATATTGGTAAATGTAAGACAAACCGGATAGAAATATATAGTCATTACAAACGGCAATGTCTAATACATGAAAATCACTAATCAGAGGTTCTGAAGCCAAAGGTACAAACTCTATAGATGAAGCAAGGGATGATAGTCTATTCTCATAGTTCTCATTGGGAGAATAAATACATAATTCTTTGATCCTCGAACTATCATCTGTCAAGGACGTTTTATCTTTGTACTCAATGATAAATGAAGTCTTCTTTGAATTAGTCGTACAAGAATACGACATCATAAGAAAAAATAAAATATACGTGACATTTCTCATACGTAATTATTAATATCTTTCGTTATACTCTTTTATTTCATTGTTTGTTTCATCCAGAACAACCTCAGCAAAACCTATATATTCTTCGTTACCTTGCCCTTTCCTGTTTATCACCCTCAAGCCTTTGCCGGTATTTCTGTCAAAAACAAATAAATTCCCATCGTTGTACCAGTTTGTTATTAATATAACTTCTGCGCCAATGGCCATTACTTTACCTTGAGTAACAAACTCATCATTTGTTTCCAACGGGATATATTCAACATCCATAAAGTCTTGGAGAATAAGTTCTTTTATCGTAGTCTGTTGGTAACAGGCAGATAAGAACATGTTAAGCAAGAAAAAGATTAACCGTATAATCGGTCGTTGCATTGAATTACAAAAACCGTATTCGTTTTATCCTGATGCAATATATGGAAAAATATAAAACAAATGGAAAAATACAGGGGTTATTTGATTTTACTGGACGATAATCGGACGAAAAATTTTTCGCCCCTACTCATGCCTCTGGTTTAATGACTCACCGGAGACAGGGTATAGTCTTTGGAGGCAATGAGTATACTCATTAAATTGTGAGGGGCGAATTCAACAAAGCAAACAAGCGGTAAAATGGTCCTTTATGTTACACTTTATTGGATCTTTCCCATCTTGATTTCGGACTTCAGAATTTCATATACATACGCCGAACTATCGATATACAATCCGGTTGTCTCGTCCGAAAGTTTTTCAAAAGTCTCCGAGTTATGGAACAGGACTATAGCCTCCGACAGACTCATGCCGTGGTCTTCCATGAGGTAGGCGATAATATCCTTCGTTATCCGGGATTTGTAGTCAGAATTCCAAAATCAGGACATCTCTTGCTGCAAGTTTTAGCGAATTTCCCTGTAGGTCATACTGCTTGCCATCGATTATATTAGTCGCTGCTTGTCGGGGGAGTACCTCGCGGTAGGGGGCGAGTGGGAGGTCTGCTTCTTTATCCAAGCCGTTTAATAAGACGACGACGGATTTGCCTTCGTACTTGCGTTCGTAGACATAGACTCCAGTTGTAGCGGGGGAGAAGTGTTTCAGGCTTCCTTTGGCTATAACAGCATTGTCTTTACGCCAGTTGAGCAATCGTTTCAGGTAATCGAAGGTTTGGTTTTCTTCGGGTGTTCTTCCGTCGGGATGAAAGGCATTACGCTTGTCTTGATTCCATCCTCCGGGGAAGTTTTCCCGTAGGGAGCCATCTCCATTGGCTTTGTCTCCTGTCATCGCGATTTCTGTTCCATAATAAATTTCAGGAATACCTCTTGTCGTGAGTAAGAACGCGAAGGCTTGCTTGAAGCGATTGAAGTTTGCCACCTGCTCTTTGGTTCTCATAAAACGGGAGGTGTCGTGATTATCTAAAAAGATAAGGAGTTCCATTGGGTTGGGGAAAAGAATATCCTGTCCCAAGTATTCGTAGATTTGATTTAGTCCGGCGTTATGAATCGTTTCTTCCTCGAAGGCCTTAGTCATGAGGTTCATCAGCGGAAAATCCATTACAGATCGTAAGTTTGAATTTCTGGGAGCAGCCAGTTTGCTGTCTTTCTGCCAGTAAGCAATCGCCGTATTGTTTGAATACCAGGTTTCTCCTACGATATTGAAATCCGGATATTCATCCGTCACCTCTTTGCACCAGCGGGCAATCATATCAAAATCTACATACGGATGTGTGTCCTGACGGATGCCATCTATTCCGCTGTATTCAATCCACCAAATACTGTTTTGAATCAGATAACGTTCCACATGCCGGTTGCGCTGATTCAAATCGGGCATGGTTCTGACAAACCAGCCATCTACCGCTTTGACTTGATCGTAGTCCGAATGATAAGGGTCATACTGGGTGGTTGTGTTATATGAGGTTTGTTCAAAACCTTCGGGAAAGTTAAACCAGTCTTTTGACGGTCTGTCCGTAAAGAAGTAATGTTCGCTTCCGCAATGATTGAAGATCATATCCATCACCATTTTTAAGCCTTTCCGGTGCGCTTTGTCCACTAAGGAGACGAACTCTTCGTTTGTGCCGAAACGCCTGTCCACCTGATAATAATCGGTAGTGGCATAACCGTGATAAGAGCCGGCGGGCATATCATTTTCGAGTATCGGGTTCAGCCAGACGGCTGTTACACCCAAGTCGGCTATATAATCCAACTGCTGCTCGATTCCTTTAAAATCGCCACCGTGACGGGCTGACGGATTCGCACGGTCTATCTTTTCGTCTTTCATGCCACAGATCACATCATTGGACTGGTCTCCGTTTGCAAACCGGTCCGGCATGATGAGGTAGAGTACATCGCTGGCATTAAAGCCGACTCTTTCACGTGAATCCGTTTTCCGCTCTTTTATTTCGTAAGGAATTCTTTTCGTTTCTTTTCCTGCTTGCAATACGATCTCGAACGATTCCGGCCGGGCATCTTTCGTATCTAAATAAAGGATCAGGTAATTTTTATTTTCTAACAGCACTGTTTCTTTCAGCTTGACTGCAGCCGATGTTATAGAAACGTTATACCGGGCGATATCATCACCATACAGCAATACCTGTAGTTCTGTATTTTGCATACCTGCCCACCAAAAGGCCGGCTCCACCTTCTTAACACTACCGGCTGATACTGCACTTAATAGCATAAAGGAAAACAAAAGCAGATAAAAGATTCGTTTCATGATATGATTGTTGTTTTTTATTTAAGAAGAGTGAGTGTTTACTTCGCACTCATATACAAACGGTATTCTCCGGGATCCAGTTGTATCTGTTGCCGGTCACCTGTTACCTCTATGCTTTTTCCTGTGAAGAACTCTTTCCAGACTCCTGTTTTATCAAACTGCACGACAGCCTGTTTGGTTGTTAAGCCGAAATTGGCTACTGTCACGATATAACTTTCGGTTCCACGAAGCAGAATTTGTTTGATATTTCCTTCACCTGCATTGACCGTATAATCCGTTGTTGAGAATGCAGGGTTGTCTTTCCTGAGCTGAAGCATGGCAGTGTAGGTGTCTAACAGTTCCTTACGTTCGGGTACGGTTGTGTAATCCCAACGGATTGGTTTTTTGTCTAAACGACCTTCTTCGGCTGTGCTGCCTAATTTGTAATCGTAACCCAGTTCGCCGAATTGCCAGATCATCTTGGGACCGGGAAAGCTGAGGTATAGTACTGCCGCTGCCGCACTACGCTGAAGTCCGGTCGATAAATGCTGTACCTGATAGTCTCCCGAAGCATTGCCCCACGTCTTGTTTTTATACATGAGGCGTTCTTCGTCATGGCTTTCCATATAGGCGATGAGGCGAGGCTTATTCCAGTCACGTTCCTGATAAGAACCCCAGTTGAAGGAATTCTCTTCCCAGCCCATGGTTGCCTGGCAGTAATT
>DAIPZX010000169.1:0-5369 GCA_036781995.1 Massilibacteroides sp.
AATGGGGCTCCCATTCCTTCCAGCGCGTAATCCAATAAATGAACACCCCAGTCAGACATTAATCCTCCTGCATAATCCCAGAAAAAACGGAAATTATAATGAAAGCGATACCTGTTGAACGGTCGTTTAGGAGCCGGACCTAACCACATGTCATAGTCTACACCTGCCGGAACGGGCTCGTCTGCAATAACAGGCAAGGTTGGTTTGCCATCCTGATACGCCCATACTTTGACCGTACGGATGCGACCAATATTGCCGGCACGAAGATAAGCGGCAGCTTCATCCCAATGCGGATCGCTGCGTTGCCATTGACCAACCTGAGCAACGCGATTGTATTTGCGCGCTGCTTTCACCATGAGGTCACACTCTTCAATGGTGTTGGCTAATGGTTTTTCAACATACACGTCTTTTCCTGCCTGACAGGCATAAATCAACGGAAGACAGTGCCAATGATCCGGAGTGCCGATAATCACCGCGTCAACGTCCTTGTTATCTATCACCTTTCTCCAGTCTTTATACAACTTGGGAGCCTTTTTCCCGCTTTTCTTTTCTACATCACCGGCCCGCTTATTCAGCCATTCGTCATCTATATCACAAAGAGCAATACATTCGACCTCCGGGTAATCCAGAAATTTATTCAAATCACTCCAACCCATGCTCCTGCAGCCAATGAGGGCTACTTTTACTTTGTTACTGGGAGCTGTCTGTCCAAATACAGACTGATAAGACCCTCCGACAAGAGGGCTTAATCCGATTCCTGCAGCAGTTAATGCTGACTTCTGGAGAAAATTTCTTCTGTTCATTTTTATATGTGTTTATCTGGTGTTTTTAAAGTCTATTCAACCGCAATTATACAAAAAAACAATGTATATTTGTGTACGCAAACAATTAAAAGATGATAACTTTAAAACCACAATGGTACGTATTGTATACGGCGCCCCGTGCCGAGAAACAAGTGGCAGAAAGACTGTCCTTGTCCGGAGTTGATAATTGGTTGCCATTGCATCGCTCACCCCGGGTTTGGTCTGACCGGGTAAAGATTGTCGAAATGCCATTGTTTAATTCTTATATATTCGTACGCTGTCATGAAACGAAGCTGCGCGGATTATTAAATGTCTATGGTGTGTCAAGGATTGTTTATTATGACGGCAAGCCCGCCATTGTACGCCAGAAAGAAATTGATGCAATCAAACATTTTCTGGTAGAAGCCGCCTGTCATGAATTGTGCGAAGGAGAAAAAGTGGAAATCCTGCGTGGAGCGATGAAGCAAGTTTCCGGTCGTGTAGTAAAAATCAACAAGAAGCACCTTTTCCTGTATATAGAGCAATTAAGCGCGACCGTTTGTGTAGATCTTACGGATGTAGCTAAAGCAGAACGACTAAAATAGTATCGTCGGGGCAATCGTACTACACCGAATGGATACTTCTATTTAATGTGTGTTCTAAAATCAGCACAATAATTGTTCCCATTACAAACCCGTTGCCTAACAATGGACGAACTAAAGCGGGGATACTCTCTATAAAAGCTTCAGGAGCAAATGATATACTGGTTCCTATCATAATAGGAATACTTATCGTAATCGCACTTTCGAAATTAAAGATCGCTTTTTCTGTAATCATCAACTGCAATCCCGACGAAAGTTGTGCCGCCATCACATAAAGCAGAATACTGCCCATGACAACTTGCGGAATGTAAGAAAAAAACAATAAAGACTGAGGTATGCAGGCGCACAGTATTAAAATTACTCCGGTAATAATGAGCGGAAAACGTGAAGCGCAACGTGTGGCGGATATGATACCGGGACTCATGGAATAGTCTACAATCCCGACCACACCGAACAAGCCTGAAAAAACATTGGAAAACCCGGTGATCCTTAATCCTTTTTTGCTTCGCTGATCTGGATTGTCCGCCTTGATAAGACGACCGGTAGCCTGAATCGCACCAAACTCATTTACTGTCAATGCCAGGAAGCAAAAGAAAAAAGCTAAAATAGTAGAGAAGTCAAATTCCGGCTGTATAAAGAGATGCCCTTTCCATACCGCCGGGTCAATCAGGTTGACTTCGGGTAGGGAAGGAATCCCGGTCATAAGTAGATAGAACAGACTTCCGGCAATCAATCCGGTTACAACAACTAAGGATTTATAAACCCCTTTTAGTATATGATTAGCATAAACCATCAGCAGAGCCAATGTAACAGAGAATACGAAATTGATGCATGTCTCCCCGTTGGTACCCACTGATAAACGGATAATTAAAGGCTGCATCGTGAGCGCAACCAATAAAAGAATCACAATGACTACTCTGGTGGTAAAAACCTGTTGAAGGAAATGGAAGAATTTACCGTAGGAAAGGGACGCGACAAATAACCCTCCAATAGCTATTGCGGTGTAAATCGCTTCAAGCGAAGCATTATGACTGCCCAATATCCCGATTAGCAGAACGGAGGCAGGACCGGATAAAACCGGCAGCTTATGACCGAATAATATCTGAATAATCAAGGTAATACCCGCGATGATAAATATTTTTTGCGAGTAAAAAAGCTGTAAAGACAGAGAGTCTGTATGCAAAGCAGAGGTAACGCCGGATATAATAATCAATGTAGGTAAAATAACCGAAAACCATTGCAAACCATACAGTATCAAATCCTTAGTTCCTAATTTGTCGTCAACATTATATTTCATTAAAAAATAGATATGAAAAGTATTGCTATTATTATAACCGATAGATAATACAAATCTATATAAGTTTTCACTATTTTTGTAATATAAGTGAGGAAAAGAAAAGTAAACGGATATTATGTGTGTCGATAAAAATATCATATTGAAGCTTAACAAAGGAGACACAGATGCTTTTAAGTTGCTTTATACGACTTACTACGTTTATCTTTGCGCTGTTTCTACAAAATATGTGTACGATTACGAAATAGCCAAAGAAATAGTGAACGATGTCTTTTTGAATGTATGGAATAAAAGGGAGACACTCGTATATCCAATCAAGACTTATCTGATTCGTTCCGTACAGAACCGGAGCTTGAACTACCTTCGAAGTAAACAAACCGATGAAGTGCCGTTATCTGAATTGGATGAGTATGTATTGTCTTTCCGTGAAGAGCAGATTGAACTTGGTCGTCAACCGTTGGCCTATCTCGAAAACTCCGAATTTGAGAAACTGGTTGAAGACGCCGTATTGACTCTGCCCGACAAATGCCGTACAATCTTTACCGAATACCTGTATAATCACAAATCTTACGAAGAAATAGCCGCATTATGCCATATCTCATCAAGTACAGTACGCGTGCAGATTAAAATAGCGCTTTCAAAGCTTAAAGATATATTGAAGGATTGCTACCCGCTGTTTCTTATTTTTTATTCAATTTAGCCGTTTAAAATTCGGTATAATACGCAAGGCAAACGCATTACGAGGAACGAAGTGACGAAGCAATCCAGAGGGGCGCGTAGATTAGATTGCTTCGCTGCGCTCGCAAAGACGAGACTGTTTTAAATGCGTTTTACCGCCTACGACAGCGAATTGTTGAAATTATCATTTTGACATAATATATTGACGTATGGTTTCTTTTTGTATTTTCAATAATTGTTTAAATATGTTTATTTATATCGTTTTTATGTGAAAATACGTTTGTTTGTGTAAAAAATAGGTGATTTTTCGTCAAAATGTAAAAGATGAAATTTTAAATTCATACTTATCATTATGATGAAACACCGGTATCATTTTCCAAAAACATAGTTATCTTTTTTCAAAACCCCATAAAATTGCCGTTTTTTCGGAAATCAAAAAAACGCATACTCCGTAAAAGGTCGTTTAAAGCGGTTTTATCGCACGCTGCCTCAAAATGGAGGTAGAGGTCCACCGATATGTTAAAATGCTCTTAAATCGACTGTATTTAATCCATTTCCGTTTTGATAGGAAATGGATTAATTTGGTATCAATATGTTATTTTTCCTGTTTTAAAATTATTGGAAGCTGACACGCTTGCCGGTCTTGCTGCTTTCTATGGCGGCATTCAGTATTTCTACCACTGTAAGATTATTTTCCAAGGCTGACAAATCGGTTGGTTTGATTGTGATTTCGCCACGTACTGCCGCTTTGAGATAATAGAAAGAATCGTTGTATGGCGCCACTAATGGTTCGGCTACAACTTTGTTTTCTTTCTTATTCGCATAGATACGCATATCCTTTGCGTTGTCCTGATAGATATAACCTTTATTTCCGTAAATATGCATGTCTTTGCGTCCCATCGGCCAGCTCCATGAAGCCATGATAACGACTGTGGCGTCCGGATATTCCACCAGAATAGTGGCGTCATCGTCTACATTGGGGTAAATCCGCGGTTTCAGCTGTTGCAATGTGGCAGATACGCCGACAGGCTTCTTGCCATCCATCAACCAAGTCGCCAGATTTGCTCCATAACAACCGAAGTCTATAACAGCGCCGCCGCCATTGAGTACAGGATCGGTCAGCCAGCGCAGAAACTCTGGACCGCAATTAATTTCTACAGGTCCCTGATGTCCGTCATACACATTGATACGCGAAATCTGTCCGATCGTATTTTGGTTTTTAATCAGGTCGTAAGCCTGATGATTGGCAGCATACCAGGTTGTTTCATAATTGGTCAGTACCATTATGTTATGCTTACGTGCCAGTTCGGCTATGCGTTTTGCCTGCTCTGTGGTGGTGGCGAGCGGTTTCTCTACCATGACATGTATGCCGCGCGGAGCACAAGCCTCTATTACGCGCAAATGGTCGTAGATACTTTCATAGACAATAACAGCTTCCGGTTTGCTTTTATCCAGCATTTCATCCAGATTCTCGAAAAAATTGCTTTTATCCACTTTGGCACGCAATCGTTTATTATTCCAAAGAGAAGTGTCTTTTTCGGCAACACCTACCACTTCGAAGTCACCCCTGTTGAGGCGAGAAAGAACTTCTCCTAAATGTCCGTGTGAAAGACCTGCCACAGCAAGCCGGAGGGGTTGGTCGTTTTGTGCAGATGCGATAGCGGATATAACCGACAAAGCGATTACCAGAAAGGTTTTAATTTTTCTCATGTGTACTTTTTAGATTAAGTTAATGTTGCTCAAAGGTAAAAAAAAACGATAAAGATTTAAACGCATAGTGTTGTTTCTGTGTAAGTAGTTATAAGTGCATCATAAAATGTAACCTAAACGAATGGAAACAGAAGAACTATATAAGAAATTATTATTCAATTATTTTTCAGGAAAGCTTACTGATTCGGAGAAGAAAGAACTGTTGTGCTGGATCAAGGAAAAGGAAAAGCATAAATACCTGATGGATAAAATGAGTGACTGGTGGGCAGTTGCGCATGTTCCCTTGTTCAGATCAAACATAGA
>DAIPZX010000170.1:0-5308 GCA_036781995.1 Massilibacteroides sp.
AAATCTGCACAAATATAGAAAATCTTTTTCATACAATCACTCTTTTTATTCAAAAAAATGAACAACAAGGACTTGTTTTGTATTTTCATCCATACAAAAACGATTATCGAGCCGTTCTCCTATTATCCAAACAATATTTTCGCCACTACAAAGCAACCAAACATTCTCTTTTGCGAACAGACTCAATTTTCTATCTGTAAAGTAATCACTTATTTTTTTGCGTCCCTTCATTCCAAAGGGGATAAACCAATCGCCTTCAGCCCACCGCCTCAGAGAAAGAGGAAATTCCAACTTATCGTAATCAATCGTAGCGATGTTTTTCTCTTTGCTTATACGCACATCTTTTATATTTTTGACGCAAAGGGAGAGCTTGATCGGGTTATGTATTTCTGTGTCTTCCCGATACAACAACCTGCCATGACTTGCCGCTTTCCGGTCAGACAAGGGTCTGATCAATAAACGATCTCGGTTTTTTAATAATTGAAACTCCGCTGAAAAAAAAACTTTGCCTGATTCACCTTCCAAGGCGAAGAAAATATCATTTACCACCGATCGATTAAAACCAAATGGCTTCAGCAACTCATACAAAACAGTTTTCGGCGCAGGTGCATCCAATAATGGTTTTATTAATATTGTATACGGATCAGCAAACACTTTATCTCTTATCTCATGAATAGCATAGGTATAAACAGCCTCTGTCTCTGTCAGGTTACCGGCAGTTCTGGTTATTGCCTGCGATACCGAAGGGTTTAATTCTTCCAACAAAGGAATAACCTTAAGACGCAAAAAGTTTCGCGCGTATTCATCTGAAAGGTTGGAACTATCAACCACATAAGCTATTTCTGCAGACTTCAACCAAGCCAGAATTTCCGATTTCTTAACCGTTAATAAAGGACGAACAACAGATCCGTTTCGAGGAGACATCCCCGTCAAACCTCGAATACCCGTACCACGAATCAAATTCAGCAAAACAGTTTCTACATTATCCTGCTCATGATGTGCTACAGCTACTGCTTGCGCAGCAAGTTCTACACGTAATTGCTCAAACCATTGATAACGCAACTCTCTTGCCGCCATTTCAATCGATATTTGATTAGCAGCAGCATATTCTTTGGTCTGAAAATCAACTTTACAGAAAGGCACATTTCGTCTTTCGGCAAAAGTCCGGGCAAATAGTTCATCACGATCCGATTCATCACCGCGCAAATGGAAATTACAATGCGCCCCAATACAGTTATAACCAAGATCGCAAAGCACAGCCAGAAGAGCTATTGAATCAGCGCCTCCACTCAACCCGACAAGAACAGGCTTGTCAATAGTCAGCAGCTTGTGTTTTTCTATATATTTGCGTACTTCGCTTTTCATTGATAAAAAAATAGGGACACAAATGCATCCCTAAGTCTTTAGTATACTGTTTTATATTTATACCTCGTCAATACCCGCCAATTCCGGGTCTATCATAATACGTCCGCAATATTCACAAACGATAATTTTCTTGCGCAGCTTAATATCCATCTGTTTCTGAGGCGGAATCTTGTTAAAACAACCACCACAGGCATCTCTCTGAATATAAACAACAGCCAAACCGTTACGCGCACCTTTACGGATACGTTTAAACGCTGTTAACAAACGGGGTTCAATAATTGCTTCCAGTTTTTTAGCTTTTTCCCTTAGTTTTTCTTCTTCTTGCCTGGTTTCAGCAATAATTTCTTCCAATTCATTCTTTTTCTGTTCCAGGTCACCTTTACGTCCCTCTAAAGTTTCGGTAATTTGGGTAATCTCGTTTTTCTTCAAATCTACCGCTTCTTTAAACTCACGGATTTTCTTTTCAGAAAATTCTATTTCCAATCCTTGAAATTCTATTTCCTTAGACAAATTGTCAAACTCACGGTTGTTACGTACATTATCCAACTGTCCTTTGTACTTTTCAATCAATCCGGCAGATTCTGTGATTTTATTTTTCTGCTCAACAACAGAAACTTCAAATTCTTTAATCTCCGTCTGATAGTTGTGAAGACGAGTTTCCAGCCCTGCGATTTCGTCCTCCAGGTCTTGAACCTCTAAAGGAAGTTCACCGCGAAGTGTCTTAATTTTATCCACTTCAGTCATTGTAGTCTGAAGCTGATATAGCGTAGAAAGCTTTTCTTCAACTGTATATTCTTTTTCAGCTGACTTTTTATCTGTAGCCATTCTATAAATATTTAACCGGGTTTGAATTAACATTCGAAAAATGTAGGGCAAAGGTAGGCATTTTTTTCGAAATCAAATTATAAAAGATATCTTTTGTATGAAGTTCTGATTCGTAATGCCCTATCACAGCCAACAGAATACGATTTTCCACATCATAAAAATCATTATATTTTGCTTCTCCCGTAATGAAGATATCTGCACCATAGGCTATAGCCTCTTTAAGAAGAAACGATCCGCTGCCTCCGCAAAGAGCAACATCCCGAATTGGTTTATCCCTTAATGCAGAATGCTTTACACAGTCCGCATTAAATAAGTCTTTCAGGCGTGACAGAAACAAACGTTCATCTTCCTCCTCCGGCAATTCGCCGACAACCCCCGACCCTGTTTCATTCCATGAATTAACTAAAGGATAAAAGTCATAAGCCGGTTCTTCATAAGGATGAACAGAAAGTAAAGCACGGGTAACGGCTGCTTTTTTATAAACCGGAAGTATGGTTTCTATTCTGATCTCAGGTTCAGCATGCATCTCTCCTACTTCACCGCAAAACGGCTTACAGCCTTCCGCTGCTCTGAAAGTACCTTCTCCACTCAGATTATAGCTGCACGAATCATAATTGCCGACACTTCCTGCTCCGGAATTAAATAGTGTATTGCGCACTACGTCAGCGTAAGCTTTGGGAACAAAAGTAACCAACTTCAACAAGGCATTTTGTTGTGGACTCAACACCCGGACATTTTTCAAACCAAGTCTATTTGCCAGATAGAAATTCACGCCACCATTCGCATTATCCAGATTAGTATGCGCAGCATAAATCACGATATCATTCCGACAAGCCTTGATTACGCAGCGTTCAATATAGTTACTCCCTGTTATTTTTTTTAATGGTTTAAATATCAAGGGATGATGAGCAATAATCAAATTACAGCCCAAACCTATCGCTTCATCCACCACTTCTTCGGTCACATCCAGACAAAGCAGAGCTGATGTAGCAGGCTGATTCACATCTCCAACCTGCACTCCGGCATTATCATAACTCTCTTGCAGCGGCAGCGGAGCCAACTCCTCTATTTCCCGTAATACATCCTTTATTTTATACATATCGCTAACTTCTTTAATTACAAATATATAAAATTAAGCAAGAAGCAATCAGGCAATCCTATACATGTTACATAGTGTACATTATATATAACACAAAAAAATAATTATTCTCTGACCTCGATTTTGATATTTAATTCTTCCAATTGTTCGGGATCGATTGTTGACGGGGCATCGATCATCACATCACGACCCGAGTTGTTTTTCGGAAACGCGATACAGTCGCGGATTGAGTCCAAGCCGGTAAACAATGATACCCAACGATCCAAACCATAAGCCAAACCGCCATGAGGGGGCGCTCCGTATTTAAAGGCATTCATCAGGAAGCCAAACTGTGCCTCGGCACGTTCCGGTGTAAAGCCTAACAGTTCAAACATTTTATTCTGCAATTCGCTATTGTGAATACGAATTGAGCCTCCTCCTACTTCTACACCGTTGACCACCATGTCATACGCATTAGCACGAACAGCTCCCGGATCTGAATCAAGCAAAGGAATGTCTTCTGCTTTGGGGGATGTAAACGGATGGTGCATGGCATAGAAGCGTTTATCCTCTTCACTCCATTCAAACAGTGGAAAGTCGACAATCCAAAGACAGGCAAATTTATTCTTATCGCGCAATCCCAACTGCGAAGCCACTTCCAAACGCAGTTCGCATAATTGCTTCCTTGTTTTCATCACATGATCTCCAGAAAGGATCAGGATTAAATCACCCGGTTGTGCGTTGAAAGCTGATTTCATTTGCTGCAATACGTCTTGTGTATAGAATTTGTCCACGCTCGATTTAACCGTTCCGTCTGTTTCAACACGGGCGTAAACCATTCCCTTCGCACCGATCTGCGGGCGTTTCACAAAGTCTGTCAAAGCATCCAATTGCTTACGCGTATAGCTTGCCGCACCTGTCGCGCAAATACCACCCACATAAGTTGCATCATCAAACACTGAAAAACCATGACCTTTCAGCACATCCATCAATTCTACAAACTCCATCCCGAATCGCAGATCAGGCTTATCACTTCCATAATATTTCATGGCATCATGCCAGGTCATACGTTTGAAAGGAATCTCAATATCTATACCACGAATGGTTTTAAACAAATGCTTAGTCATCCCTTCAAAGGTAGTCAACACATCTTCCTGATCAACAAAACTCATTTCGCAGTCAATCTGTGTAAACTCCGGCTGACGATCCGCGCGAAGGTCTTCATCACGAAAACATTTTACGATCTGGAAGTAACGGTCAAAACCGGACACCATCAATAATTGCTTAAACGTTTGCGGAGATTGCGGCAAGGCATAAAACTGCCCCGGATTCATACGTGAAGGCACAAGAAAGTCTCTCGCTCCTTCCGGTGTAGAACTGATCAAAACCGGCGTTTCTACTTCCAGAAAATGCAATGAATCCAGATAACTCCTTACTTCGAGGGTCATTTTATGACGTAACTCCAGATTCTGACGCACCACATTGCGGCGAAGATCCAGATAACGGTATTTCATTCTCAGGTCATCCCCCCCATCCGTTTCATCATCGATAGTAAACGGCGGCGTTGCAGACACATTAAGCACTTCAAGAGCTGAAGCGATTATTTCGATTTCTCCTGTTGGTATATGTACGTTCTTGCTTGATCTTTCAGCCACTTTTCCTGTAATACGGACAACGAATTCACGTCCCAGTTTACTTGCCTCCTCACACAAAGCAGCATTTACTTCCTGATTAAAAACAACCTGACTGATTCCATAACGGTCGCGAACATCGACAAAAGTCATACCTCCCATCTTACGGGCTTTCTGCACCCATCCCGCCAAAGTTACTTCCTGACCAACATCTTGCAGGCGCAACTCGCCGCACGTTCTCGTTCTATACATAAAATTATATCTGATTTTGTATTATTACATTAAAGATGTGAATACAAAGGTATAAGAAAAAAATAACACATAAAAAAAACAGCCCGTAACTATTCAGCCAGGAAGAAGTATCTATTGAATCCATATTTGTGTATATTGACAATCGTTCGCTTTTTTT
>DAIPZX010000171.1:0-5308 GCA_036781995.1 Massilibacteroides sp.
TATTGCGAAGCGGATATTTGCCGCCGGCGTATTCTGCTGAGTTATTTTTCGGAACAGCGTGAAGATGATTGCGGAAATTGTGATGTGTGCCGGAATCCTCCGGAACGTTTTGATGGTACGGTTTTGATTCAGAAGGCACTGAGTGCCATCGCGCGGACGGAAGAAAGTATAGGTATGCAGATGCTGATCGATATACTCAGAGCCTCGGGGCGCGCGGAACTCCTTTCCCGTGGGTATCATTTGTTGAAAACGTATGGCGCGGGGCGTGATCTTTCTTATCGGATGTGGCGGGAGTATATTTACCAAATGGTGCAGTTGGGCTATATCGAAATAGATTATACAACATCGAATGTGTTACGCATAACACCTGCCGGACGGAAGGTTTTGTATGGCGAAACAACAGCCCAATTAGCTGTATATAAAGAGACTGAGCAAACCGAAACCACGACTAAACGGGGCAAGAAAGGCGACTTTAAGGCTCGTCCGATTCGACCGAAAGAAGCCTCAACTATTGAAGAAACACTCTTCGACTCCCTGCGTCAGTTGCGCAAACAGTTAGCGGAGAAGGAACATACGCGGGCTTATCTTATCTTTTCGGATGCGGCTTTGCAGGATATGGTAGATAAAAAACCTTTAACGGTAGAAGAATTTGCAGAGGTTAAGGGGGTAGGGCAGATCAAGCAGGAGAAATACGGCAAAGTGTTTGTCGCGCTGATCCGTTTTGTTTTGAAGAAAGAATGAAGCGGGTGTTTCACGTATTTGTGGAACACCCGCTTTGCTATAATAAGAGGCTCTTAAAAGAGTTTGTTCGGATATTCTCCGGCGTCAATAAGCGCCTGAATTTTATCTACCACTCCCTGGCGGTCATTTGCGTAGGTTACGCCGAACCACTTTGACGTGGTGTCGAGTACTTTAACGGTTGACGTACCGGAAGTAATGAGTTCGTTTACGGTAAGTGGAATAAAGAATTCCGATTTCAGATTGCCCTGGTTGGCATGCAGGAAGTTGATGAAAGAGGTTTCCGAATGCTTAAAATAATCCGGTGTGAATCCCCACATATTCATGGATACCGGGGTGTTTTCGTTTAATACGACTTTTTGTCCGTTTTCATCTGTAAATTGGATTTCTCCGTTTACGCGTTCGATAGCTGTGCGTTCAACTACTCCGGTAAGGAAATCATCTGCGTTGGTCTCGCATACACCACGGGCTACAGATCCGCTTTCACTTAATGTGTTACCCACCCGGTAGCCTATCATGCAATATTGATTTTCCGTTCCTGTCATAGCCGTCAGTTCTTTTCCTAATACGGCGAAACTGTCTTTCCCGTAAAAGTCGTCCGCATTGATTACGGCAAAAGGTTCGCTGATTACATCTTTACCCATCAGTACGGCATGATTTGTTCCCCAAGGTTTTTCGCGGCCTTCCGGACAACTAAAGCCCGCCGGCAGCTTATCCACTTCCTGAAAAACAAGCTCAACAGGGATATGATCTTTGTATTTGGATATGATCTTCTCTGTAAAGTCCTGTTCAAAAGATTTACGGATAACAAAAACTAATTTGCCGAATCCGCCACGGATAGCGTCAAAAATAGAATAGTCCATGATAGTTTCTCCATTAGGACCCAAGCCGTCTAACTGTTTCAATCCTCCATAACGGCTGCCCATTCCGGCAGCAAGTACGAATAATGTAGGTTTCATGTTTTTTATTTAGATTTAATATGATAGACAAAAGTACAAAACCTGATCTTTTATACCAATATAAATTAATTGTTTAAAAGATCAGAACAGAATAATTATTCTCGTATGTACTTTATTCGTAATACATTTATTTTTGCTGTATCTTGTCAGCTACTTCACGTCCGGCTTTTAATGCTTGCAGATTCATGTTAACAATAGCTTCGCCTTTTCTGCCGAATATCCGGCGGATACCGTCTTCTATTTTGTTGTATTCAATACCAATGAAAGGACTTGCTGCTCCAAGCATCACAATATTAGCCGCTCTGGCAGAGCCTAAATCCTTAGCAATCGCCTCTACATCCAGAACAACTGTGTAGGGCAGCTTTTCCAATTCTTGATTAATGACCTCCGGTTTCGGATAATTCGGAATGTTGATAAACGGACGGGAATTAGTAACCAGCCAACCATCCTTTTTTAAATAAGGGAGATAGCGCAAACTTTCCATCGGCTCGAGCGAAATGATCAGATCGGCGTTGCCTTTAGGAATCAGATCGGATGCGATCGGCTTGTCTGAAATGCGTAAGTTGGATTGCACATCACCACCGCGCTGACTCATACCGTGCACTTCCGCCTGCTTCATATATAAACCCTCTTTCAACGCGGCTTCTCCGATTACGGCGGCAATGGATAGAATGCCCTGACCGCCTACTCCTGATAATATAATATCTACTTTCATTGTTTTGCTGCTTTTTTCTTTCGGGTTAATGTCTGGATACACTCACGGCAAGGAATCAATACGGATAAACCTTTGTATTCGATTTCTTCGCGAATGATATTTTTCATTTCTTCATAATTCTTTTTCAGAGGGATCATTGTACGCACATGGGCAGGGTCTACACCGATACCTATACAGATCGCTTCGATCTTTCCGGTTCCGGCAGAATCCTGTCCTCCTGTCATCGCTGTTGTTTCATTGTCTGAAATAACAATTGTGATGGGGCTGTTCTCATTTACGCAATCCAATAAGCCTGTCATCCCCGAATGAGTGAATGTTGAGTCGCCGATAACAGCAACCGCGGGGTATACACCGGCATCTGCCGCACCTTTTGCCATGGTAATGGATGCGCCCATATCTATACAGCTGTCAATTGCGCGGAATGGGGGCAGGGCGCCTAAGGTATAACAACCAATATCCCCGAACACTTTTGCTCCTTCGTGTTCTTTCAGCACATCATTCAGCGCATCATACAGATCCCTGTGTCCGCATCCCTGACATAAAGCAGGCGGACGTTGTTCAACCACCGGCGGGATAGAGTAGGCGCTTTTCACCTCTTTGCCTAATGCCAAAGCAACGGAATCCGGCGTCAACTCGCCATCACGGGGAAGTGTTCCGTCTAACCTGCCGTGCACTTTGATTCCTATGCCCAAATATCCCTTTAGCTGTTCTTCTACGAAAGGAAAGCCTTCCTCGAGAACAAGTATCTCGTCACATTCTTCCACGAGTTTTGTCACTGATTTTCTGGGTAAAGGGTATTGAGTTATCTTTAAAACGGGATATTCAAATCCCTCAGGGTAATTTTCAGAAAGGTAATTGAAAGCTATCCCCGTAGTGATGATACCTGATTTCTTATTCGGCGCATCTATATATTGATTGTAAGCAGAGGTTTCCGAAGCGGCAACGAAACTGTCTTGCGCGGCAAGTAACGTTTTGAAACGTTTACGGGCCAAAGCCGGCAGAAGAATAAAACGTTGGGGTCCATCTTCCGGACAGTTCATTTTGTTTTCCTCTTTTATCGGGCGGGTCGTTACCCCGGCACGTGAGTGAGCCATACGCGTAGTGATACGGAAAAGAACAGGGTAACCTAATTTTTCAGACAATTCAAAACCATCGTAAATCATGTCGTATGCTTCCTGCTGATTGGATGGCTCGAGCATTGGGAGCATAGCAAAATTGCCATAGAAGCGATTGTCTTGTTCATTCTGCGAAGAATGCATGGAAGGGTCGTCAGCCGTTAAGATAATTAGTCCTCCATTGATTCCGCTCATCGCCGCGTTCATAAAACAATCGGCCGCAACGTTTAGTCCTACATGTTTCATGCAGCAAAGCGCGCGTTTGCCGGCATAACTCATTCCCAGTGCCGTTTCGAGTGCGGTTTTTTCATTTGTACTCCACTTGCTGTGAATTCCTCTTTCCCTTGCGATGGGCGAGTTTTGTATATATTCAGTAATTTCTGTGGAAGGAGTGCCCGGATAGGCATATACACCGGATAAACCGGCGTCTATCGCTGCTTGTGCTATAGCTTCATCCCCTAAAAAAAGACGTTTTTCCATTATCTGAAAATTTATTTTCTTATTGATTATTTCTTTTTAGCGAGAACCAAAGATAGCTTTTTTGTGATGAATAGAAATGAAAAATCTACCGAATCTTTCGTCTGTTGAGCTCAGCCCGGTAACGCTCGGCGTTTCTGTTGTGTTCGGCTAATGTAATAGCAAAATTATGTCGTCCGGAGAAATCTTCCTTCGCGCACATATATAAATACCGGTGTTCCGTATGATTTAATACAGCGTCAATGCTTCGTATGGAAGGCGTGCGCAGCAGACCGGGAGGGAGTCCGGCGTGTTTATACGTATTGTAAGGAGAGTCTACTTCAAGATGTTCGTACAGAATACGCTGCAAGGAGAAGTCGCCAACGGCAAACTTAACGGTCGGATCTGCCTGAAGCGGAATACCGCGATTCAAGCGGTTGATGTATAAACCGGCAACAATAGGATATTCATCACCTACGGCAGTTTCCTCCTCAACAATAGACGCAAGAATGCTGACTTCAACAGGAGACAGTCTGATCGTATTTGCTTTCTCCTTTCTGCCTTCCGTCCAGAATGTATCATATTCCTTTTTCATGCGCTGAAACAAGCGATCGGCTGTAAGATTCCAATACACCTCGTATGTGTTCGGGATAAACATGGCGTTGATCGTTTCGGTCGTAAATCCGAGAGACTGGCAATAAGCGGAGTCATTTAACAAGGCGAGTATATCTTGTTCGTTTATCATTAACTGTTCCGCCAGCCGTTCCGCCAACTCTGTTTTCAGTCTGATATTATTAAAGGTGAGCCTGACGGATGTTTGTTGCCCCCGTCTGAGCACGTTGACTAACTGCATCTGACTCATTCCGTTAGTAACACTATACTTCCCTGTACGCATGTTTTCCGAATAATGCAGATACTTGGCCAATGCGCGAAAGTTGGTTATATCCTCTATGGGAGCAATAGCCGACAGTTGCTTACACAGCAAATCAAAATCTTTACGATCATCAATATATAAATAAGCCGGTTCGGATATTTTATACGTGCTTCCGTATAACACATTATACATATAACACGCACACGACCCTGCGGCAAGCATTATCAGAAAAAGGATAATACCTGCAATTTTATATTTTGACATTTTTTTGTTACCCATAAATAATAATCAATTGAGTATCAGAACAGGCTGCAAAAGTAGCACCTTTTTTCCTTAAAATATAAGTAAAAGCTTTGTTTATTCAGAAATATACCTATATCTTTGCATCGCATTTCCAAGGAAGTGTGGGTGAGTGGCTGAAACCACCAGTTTGCTAAACTGACGTACGGGT
>DAIPZX010000172.1:0-5304 GCA_036781995.1 Massilibacteroides sp.
GAATGGGTTCGGTAAATGGTAAATTAAGAATAGTTTTGGCTGAATAGTTACTTTTACCCACAGGAGATACTCTGTTGATTTTTCTTTAGTCCTTTGTTCAAAAAAACGTTCCGATTGGGATGGGTTTGGTTAGGAATCTGTAAGTAATTTTTCTCTACGCTGTGTCATATCTAAGAAAGGTAACTAAATATTAATCTACTAAGTACAATATGCCTATGATAAAACTATTCTTTGGTAGGAGTTGAGCAAGGCTCTGGCTTCCCTTTTTGCAAATCCATATTTATTACTTAAACAAATCATTTATGAAAGAACATTTTAAGAAAATTATTCTTGTATGTCTCAGTCTTACTATCGTTCAGATACAGACAGTTTTTGCTGCCGGACAGATAATATCCCTTAATATAAGGAAGGGAACAATCTCGGAGGTGTTCAGAGAGATAGAGAAGCAAAGTGAATACAAGTTTTTTTACAACGATGAACAAATCAATCTTAATCTTCCTATAAATGTGAACATTAAGGAAAATTCTATTGAAAATGTGCTTAAACAAGTCTTTTCAGGAACGAATATAACGTATAAAATTGTCAACAATCACATTGTACTAACCAATACGAAACACGGACAGCTATCTAGTGTCTCACCAGCCATTGACCAACAAAGTAAATCTGTGCGAGGTAAAATCATCGATTTTCAGGGTGAGCCGCTTATCGGGGTAAATGTGGTTGTGAAAGGTACTACGCTTGGAAATATCACAGACATAGATGGGAATTACTTGATTGAGAATATCCCAGATAATGCTATTCTTGTTTTTTCCTATATCGGATACCATACTCAGGAAGCTCCTGTTAACGGACGTCCTTCTGTTGATATAATTCTTCAGGAAGATACACAGAAGTTAGATGAAGTAGTGGTTGTCGGTTATGGCTCTTTTAAGAAAAGAGATCTTACAGGAGCTGTTTCGCAGGTTAAGGGAGACGATATAGCAAGCCTTCCACTCCGTAGCGCTTCAGATGCTTTGCAAGGGAAAGCCGCCGGGGTGACCATCACTTCGACATCCGGAAGCCCAGGTTCGATGGGAACTGTTCGTATTCGTGGAGTTGGTACGATTAATGATAATAATCCGCTTTATGTCGTAGATGGTCTGCCACAAACAGATATAGGTTGGTTGAATGCCCGTGATATTGAAAGTATTGAAGTTTTAAAAGATGCTTCGGCGCAGGCCATTTATGGAGCACGTGCGGCAAATGGGGTGATTCTTGTTTCAACGAAACGTGGAGCAGCCGGAGATTCTTACAGAAGTAATATCGAGTTTGATATGAGTGTTGGCTTCCAGAATATCGCTAAACGTTATGATATGCTTGATGCGGAAGGCTTTATGGACTACAAAAACAAAGCTTATTCTGCAGCCGGAAAAGACCTGATAGAAGACTTTGCTACACTCGAAAAAAGAGAAGCGATACTAACCTTCCTGGGGAAAAATGGCGGACGTGCGGGAACCGATTGGTGGAGTGAAACGACGCGTAGCACATTTAAAGCACCTATGCAAAATTACAACCTGGCTCTTTCAGGAGGAACGGACAAACTTCATTATCGTGCTAGTTTCGGCTATATGACTCAGGATGGTATTTTGAGAGGTTCTGACTACGATCGTCTGAATGGACGTCTCAACATGGATTCGGAAGTAACCAAGTGGTTGAACTTTTCCGCAAATGTAAATGTTGTTTACGAGTCCAGAAGAAATATTTTAGAAAACGATTCCTATACTGCAACTGTTTTCAGCACGGCAACAGCAGACCCGATAACTCCGGTGTACCGTGATAATCTAGTGGATATACCTGATTTCTTATATGCCCGGATTATGGGGGGATATGAACCTGCTAATCCCTGGTCGCGTTATACAGGTGTGATCTATTCCAATAAGCCAAATGTTGTAGCGCAGACAGACCGTTCTGCCGAAAATCTTTGGTCAGGAATATCTACAAAAAGTAATCTTACCGGCGAAATTAAGTTTTTCCCATTTTTAACCTTCAAGTCAAGTCTTGCACTTGACTTGTATCGTGGAAGATCGGATGGTTTTATACCTAAGTATTATTTAGACGGGGACGAATATTCAACCTATACAACAGTTAGCCGAACGTCTTATAATACGGATTACTGGGTTTTTGATAACTACTTAACATTTAATGAAAAATTTGACAAACACACGCTTAACGTGATGGCAGGTACTTCTGCCGAGAAAAAAAGATATGAAGAGTTTTCCGCATCCAAACAAGGTATGGTAAATAACGATCCAAGTCAGCAGATCCTGAATGCGGGAACATTGAACCCGGGAGCATCCGGCTATATAACCACTCATTCGCTGAACTCTTATTTCGGTCGTCTATTCTATTCATATGATGACAAATATATGATCACCGCTAATATTCGCTGGGATGGTTCGTCTGCTTTTGCAGATGGTCATCGTTGGGGTAGTTTTCCCTCAGTTTCTGCCGGATGGAATTTTGCGGAAGAATCTTTTATGAACAAATACGACTGGTTGTCTCAAGGTAAGTTAAGATTAGCATGGGGGGAAATCGGTAATCAGAACTTAAGCAATGCAGGAGCCTATTTAAATACATTTGGCAATGGCGACTACTATCTGTTCGGTTATCCTTACAATACGGCGTTAGCCGGTGGGCGTAATTATGTTGGTAATCCTGATTTGAAATGGGAGACAACACGGCAGATAGACTTCGGTATTGATCTTGCGTTTCTGAATGGTTCATTGAAAGCTAGTTTTGACTATTTTGACCGTGAAACGTCGGACATGTTGGTACAAATACCATTACCCTCCAGTTTGGGATTACCGAATACGCCTTGGATGAACGCGGGTAGTGTTTCCAATAAGGGGATAGAAGTCTCCTTAGGGTATGATGGAAAGGTGGGAAATGATTTTAACTATCACATCAACGGCAACCTTTCTACTTACCGGAATAAGGTGAAAAGTCTGGGAGGAAGCAGAAATATCCCGGGTAAAGGGGTTCATTTAGGAAATCAAACCTATACAATGACTGAACCGGGCAAACCGATTGGTTATTTCTATGGCTTCAAAACCGCTGGTGTTTTCCAAACGCAGGATGAAGTGGACAACTACCAGAATAACGGAACTAAAGTGATGCCTTCAGCACAAGCGGGCGACTTGAAATTTGTAGACATCAACAAAGACGGAAAGTTGGATGAAGAAGATCGTACGATGATAGGTAATCCGCATCCGGACTTTACTTTCGGACTTACATTAGGTGCGGAGTACAAAAACTTTGACTTCACTGCTTTTTTTCAGGGATCGGTAGGGAACGATATTCTGAACATTCTGAAATACGACATTTACTCCGGCACAGGATGGTATAATTCTCCAAAAGACATTATGACCACTTTCTGGGACGGACCGGGAAGTACAAATAAAAATTTCGGTATTGATGCCAATAGTCGTATGAATCTGGAAATGTCGGAATGGTATATTGAGGATGGTTCCTATGTACGCCTGAAGAATATTCAGTTAGGATATACGCTTCCTGTATCTTTGACGAAGAAATGGACAATACAAAACCTGCGTTTCTTTGTTGCTACTCAAAATTTATTCACAATCACCGGTTATTCCGGATTAGATCCTGAAATAGGAAATAATAATCCGCAATACATGGGGATTGATATGGGCTTTTATCCACAGGCAAGAACTTATATGTTCGGTGTTAGTATGAAACTATAATTTTAATATGCAGAATAATATGATATCAATTAACAAATATGCCAAACTTGGCCTTGCTTTATTTTGTGCCGGTATGTTCTCGATGAGTTGTAGTTCTGACTTTTTGGACAGACCATCATTGGGTTCATTAGATGAACAAACCTATATCAATACGGAAGATGCCGGATATAAGCTTCTGGTACGATGCTATCAGCCGATATTGAATCACTGGGATTATCAAACCATGAAGTTTGATTTGGGAGATCAACTGTCTGACGATGCGACAAAAGGAGGATCGGACGCCGGAGACCGTGTAGGAATTACTGAAATCACACGCGGCAACCCATTAGCAACCAATACGATTCTTACAGCCTTTTGGAATCATCGTTATCAACAGGCAATTGCACATTGTAATGTTTTTTTGGACATCATTACGCCTGAAACACAATTGATACAGGCGGGTGGTTCTCTGGTGACAGAGAATACGAAAAAAAGATGGATAGCGGAAGTTCATTTTATGCGCGCATTCTATTATTATGATTTGGCAAGTGTTTTTGGCAATATTCCACTTATCGAAAGACCCTTGCAGGCCATTGATAAGAGTACAATAACCAAGTCGGATAAAAACGAGGTTTTGAAGTTTATCCTGACGGATCTTGATTTTGCGATTGCTGAAGTCAATCTCCCGAGTGCTAACACATTGCCGGCTGCGGAAATAGGGCGTATCACAAAGGAAGCTGCAATGGCTTTTCGTGCCCGTGTAAATATGTTTTACGGAAACTATAATGCTGCAAAAACAGATCTCAAAGCTGTAATTGAATCGGGAAGTTATGACCTCATTGATGATTATGAAGACCTGTTTAATAGCGTTGAGAAAGGTTATTCGTCAAAAGAGGCTGTCTTTATCACATTGCGCTCTTATATACCAAACTTTACGGGAGGTAGTGTGTGTCCTCAAATGAACATCGGTCGTGCCGGCACAGGAGGTTGGGGCGGTGAATGTCCAACCCATGATCTTGTGAATGAATACGAAGCGGGAGATCCCCGTCTGGTGCACACGGTATTATCTTCCGGAGATATTTTTGTGAAGACTGACGGAACGGAAGAACTCCATGATTATTCCGGCTACGATAACTTTCCGCAACAACATAGCCGCAAGCAATATCCGGATTTTTCAAGAAGACCGACAGGAGATCTTACCCAAACCGATTGGACGTTCTACCATATTCGCTACGCAGATGTTTTACTGATGTATGCCGAATGTCTGATCGAAACAAACGGAGATAAACAAGAAGCGGTGGATATCATAAACCGGGTCAGATACAGGGCATTTGTAACCACCTCTCCTGTTGATAGCTATGCCAAGCACCGCAAGTTTAATGTTACGGAAGACAAACGTGTTACCGAAGAAGTATTTAATACGAAGTATAAGGTAAAAGTTTCGGATGATTTACGCGCAGCTCTTCGTCATGAAAGACGTGTGGAATTAGCTGGAGAAGGCTTAAGACTATATGATTTGATCCGCTGGGGTGTTTTTGCTGAGAAAATGAAGACATTATCTCAAACTCCCGAAGGAAAATAT
>DAIPZX010000173.1:0-5280 GCA_036781995.1 Massilibacteroides sp.
CGGCGCAAGTTTTCTTAGCCGGTCTTTTTCTTTGCTTAAACAATTTCTTAGATTTTGCCGACTAAATCAATACTTGGTTTTAATGTCGCGTCACCTTTTTTCCATTTAGCAGGGCATACTTCTCCTTCATGACCGGCAACGAACAAGGCAGCTTCTGCTTTACGAAGCAATTCGTCGGCATTACGACCGATGTTGTTGTCGTGTATTTCGGCAATTTTGATTTTACCTTCCGGATTAACCAAGAATGTTCCGCGATAGGCTACTCCTTCTTCCTCGATCATAACGCCAAATCCACGGCTCAAAACCCCTGTCGGGTCAGCAAGCATCGGATAGTTGATTTTGCGGATGCTCTCGGATGCGTCGTGCCATGCTTTGTGAACAAAATGAGTATCTGTGCTTACGGAATAAATCTCTATGCCTAATTCCTGAAATTTAGCATATTTATCAGCCATATCTTCTAACTCTGTGGGGCAAACGAACGTAAAGTCTGCCGGATAGAAAAAGAAAACAGACCATTTTCCCTTGATGTCATCGCTGCTTACTGTTTTGAAACTACCGTTGTGAAAAGCCTGTACTTTAAAATCTGTTACTTGTGAATTGATAATAGGTTCCATAAATTTTTATTTTATTTGTTATGATTTATTCGTTGCAAAAGTAGAGACAAAAAAAAGGACTGGCGAAAAAACGCAATCGGTAAATTCTATGTGCTGATAGATGAGACGCGTTTCCTTTTCATAAGTGAATAATAATGTGTACTTTTGCGCTATAAATCTTATAATTAAATATGGAATATAATACAGCAGAGAAAAAGCTGATTTTGCCGGAATACGGTCGTAATATACAGAATATGGTTGATTATTGTGTTACGATTGAAGACAGACAGGAACGTAAGCGTTGCGCGGATACAATTATAAATATAATGGGTAATATGTTTCCTCATTTACGTGATGTGAATGATTTTAAACATATTCTATGGGATCATCTGGCTATCATGGCTGATTTTAAATTGGATATTGATTACCCTTATGAGATCGTAAAAAAGGAAAACATGCATTCCAAACCGCCTAAAGTAGCTTATCGTAATTCGCGTATCCGTTACCGCCATTACGGGCAAACGCTTGAGCAAATGGTGACGAAGGCTACCGAACTGGAAGAAGGAGACGAACGCGATCAATTGATCCGGTTGCTGGCAAACCAGATGAAGAAGTCATTCCTGACCTGGAACAAAGAGTCGGTTGATGATGAAAAAATATTCAAAGATCTTTATGAATTGTCTAAGGGGAAGATCGCATTGTCTACAGCAGACTATAAATTAGCTGAAAGCAGAGACTTACTGGCAAGAGCAAACGCCAATGCCAATCGTAAGAATCATTCGCGCAAAGGAAGATGAGTTCATTTGTTATAGAGGGCGGATATCGGTTGTCGGGAGAAATAACTCCTCAGGGCGCTAAAAATGAAGCCTTGCAGGTAATCTGTGCGACTTTGCTTACTGCTTCTGAAGTGGAGATAGCTAACGTGCCTGATATATTGGATGTGAATAACCTGATCCAGCTTTTTCGTGATATGGGAGTGAAAGTGGAACGTTTATCTTCCAATTCCTATCGCTTTCAGGCAAATGATGTTGATCTGGATTATTTGCAGACGGAGGAATTTCTCCGGAAAAGTGCTTCGCTGAGAGGATCTGTAATGATTGTAGGCCCTTTAGTGGCACGTTTTGGCATCGCTTTGATCCCGAAACCGGGCGGAGATAAAATAGGAAGAAGACGGTTGGATACGCATTTTGTGGGCATTCAGAAGTTGGGCGCTGACTTTAAATATGACGCGGAAAGACAAATTTATGAGATAAAGGCGAAGAGTCTTCGCGGAGCTTACATGCTGTTGGACGAAGCTTCGGTAACGGGTACGGCGAATATCCTAATGGCTGCCGTGTTGGCCAAGGGCACTACTACGATCTATAATGCAGCCTGCGAGCCTTATTTGCAGCAACTTTCTCTTATGCTCAATCAGATGGGAGCCCGGATTTCCGGAGTCGGCTCTAATTTATTAGTTATTGAAGGCGTGGAAGAATTGGGGGCAGCAAAGCATACGATCTTGCCGGATATGATCGAGGTAGGTAGTTTTATCGGAATGGCAGCCATGACGGCTTCGGATATAACGATAAAAAATACAGGCTATGACAAACTGGGTGTTATTCCCGAATCATTTCGCCGTTTAGGCATAACGGTAGAGCAAAAAGGAGATGATATACATATCCCTACGCATGAATCTTATGAAATAGATACATTTATCGACGGGTCTATCATGACGATCGCTGACGCTCCATGGCCCGGATTGACTCCGGACTTGCTTAGCGTTTTTCTGGTGGTGGCAACACAAGCTGTCGGCAGTGTGCTGATTCATCAGAAAATGTTCGAGAGCCGTTTGTTTTTTGTGGATAAATTGATAGATATGGGTGCTCAGATTATTCTTTGCGACCCGCATCGTGCTACAGTAATAGGCTTGGGCAATCGTTTCAAATTAAGAGGAGCGACGATGGTTTCTCCGGATATACGTGCCGGTATTGCACTTCTGATAGCCGCGATGAGTGCCGAAGGAACAAGCCGGATACATAATATTGACCAGATTGACCGCGGCTATCAGGATATTGACAAGCGCTTGAACCGGTTGGGCGCCCGTATTACCCGCCTTTAAAGTTTGTTTTGAAATGATAAAAAGAAACGATATTGTTAAAATAGGCTATTTGGGTAAACCGCATGGCATAAAAGGTGAAATTTCATTGGTAACCTCGTTCGATTTGTTTGATGCGCAGGAAGATCCTTATATAATTTGTGAATTAGATGGTATTTTTGTTCCCTTTTTTGTGGAAGAATACCGGTATAAATCAGATACGGTTATTCTCCTGAAATTAGAAAATCTGGATTCGGAAGAAGATAGCAGAGCTTTTGCGAATAAAGAAGTGTACTGCCCTAAGGAATGGGTAGATAATTCGGAGCTCGCAGCCGGTATTACCTGGGATAATTTTATAGGATATCAAGTCTATGATACGGACCGCGGATACCTTGGTGAAATAACAGATGTGGATGATACTACATGGAATGTCCTTTTTGAAGTTTCTGACGGTGAAAATTCATTGTTGCTTCCCGCTGTTGAAGAATTTATAGTAGAACTGAAACACGATAAGAAGAGTATTGTCATGACTATTCCGCAAGGCTTGTTTGAGTTATAGCAAGTTAATAAGCGTGAAAGCCCGGTTCGGCATGTACTGTTTTTACTATTTTTGCGTTTCATATATTTAGAATGGTAAAAAAACAACGAAACAAAGCGAAGAAATCATTCTGGCACAGGATTCGATTCAAGTATAAACTTTCCTTTTTCAATGAAGCGACATTGGAAGAGGTTTGGTCGTTTCATCTGTCGCAGTTGTCCGCCTTTGTTTCATTGGCGCTTTTTGCCTTTTTTCTGATAGGAATAACATCCTTTATCATTATTAAGACCCCGATCCGGAACTATTTGCCGGGTTATCTGGATGTGGAAATCCGGAAAGACATTGTGCAAAATGCGTTGCGGGCGGATTCATTGGAGCGTATGATAACCATTCAGGCACTGTATCTGAATAATGTAGCGGGTATATTGACCGGTACGCTCCCTGTTGATTCTATTAACAGGATAGACTCGCTTGCGCAACTGGATGTTAATTATGAAATACCTCGCTCGGATACGGAAATTGAATTTCTGAAAACCCTTGAAGAGGAAGAAAAATATAATCTGACCGTGCTTAACTCTTCTGCGGCGGTTGCCGATGGTTTGTTTTTTTATAAACCGGTAAATGGCATAGTGTCTGCTAATTATGAAGCTGACACCAAGCATTACGGGGTTGATATTGCTGCGGAACTGAAAGAGAGCGTAATGGCTACCTTGGACGGAACAGTGGTCTTTACCGGGATAGATCCAAATTTTGGGAATGTGATTCAGGTTCAACATAAAAATGGTTTTTTGTCTATCTACAAGCACAATGAATTGCTTTTGAAGCAACCCGGAGATCAGGTTGTTGCCGGAGAAGCGATTGCCCTTGTCGGAAACACGGGGCGTTTGTCTACCGGACCGCATCTGCATTTTGAATTATGGTATAGAGGATCACCTGTGAATCCGGAAGAATATATTGTTTTTTAGTTTGATGAAAAGAAAATTAGTGATATTAGGCTCAACCGGTTCCATTGGGACACAAGCATTGGATGTCGTGGCAGAACATCCGGATTTGTTTGAAGTCTATGCAATAACCGGCAATAATCAAGTAGAACTGTTGATTAATCAGGCTAGAAAGTTTATGCCTGAAGTGGTGGTGATTGCCAATGAACAAAAATATCCGGAATTGAAAGAGGCGTTGGAAGACTTGCCTATTAAGGTATGGGCAGGAGATGACGCGATAGAACAATTGGTTCAAATGCAACCGATAGATATGGTGTTGACTGCTATGGTCGGTTATTCCGGCTTAAGGCCAACCATCGCGGCGATTAAGGCAGGAAAGGCAATTGCTTTAGCGAATAAAGAAACATTAGTGGTTGCCGGTGAGCTTATAACGGCTTTGGCGACAGAAAATAGAGTGCCTGTCATACCGGTTGATTCCGAACATTCCGCTATCTTTCAGTGCTTAGTGGGAGCGTGGGAGAATCAGGTGGAAAAGATATTGCTTACCGCGTCGGGCGGACCTTTCCGGACTTGCTCAATGGACGAATTGAAGCACGTAACAAAGACTGATGCCTTGAGGCACCCCAACTGGACTATGGGAGCTAAGATTACGATAGACTCGGCCTCTATGATGAATAAGGGTTTTGAGATGATAGAGGCGAAGTGGCTGTTTGGTGTTACGCCGGAACAGATCCAGATACTTGTGCATCCCCAGTCTGTCATCCATTCCATGGTTCAGTTTGAAGATGGAGCGGTCATGGCGCAAATGGGTGTTCCCGATATGAAATTGCCTATCAGTTATGCCTTTTCGTATCCGAAACGGCTGCCTTCAAAAATGCCGCGATTGGATTTTAAGCAGTACGCTTCCCTGACATTCGAAGAACCGGATATGAAGCGTTTCAGAAACCTCGGGTTTGCGTTTGAGGCTGTTCGCCAAGGTGGTAATATGCCCTGTATATTGAATGCCGCGAACGAAATAGTTGTAGCTGCTTTTTTGCAGGAAAAAACAGGCTTCCTTCAAATGAGTGAAATTATTGAACAGGTAATGCAAAGAGCAACTTTTGTGGCTAAGCCTGCTTATGAGGATTATGTGGC
>DAIPZX010000174.1:0-5278 GCA_036781995.1 Massilibacteroides sp.
TGTAATTAGAGACAACGACCTCTATAATATAGCCGAAGGATTTCTTTACCATTTCGAGGGTCCTGCCGTATTTGGGATCCTGCCGTATTTAGTGTGGGTAATTCTTCAAATACGGTTGCTCCGTATTACTTTCAGCAAAGAGTTGCACTCTTTATAAAAAAATGGGTATAATTGTGGCTTTTTTGATCGGTAACAGATAAAGAAAATTGATTTCAATAAAAAACAGAATTATGGCAAGGCCAACAACAAAAGAACAATTAATACAGGTAGGCGAAGAAAATTTTAAAAAACTGTTTACCCTTATAAATTCCATGTCCGAAGAAAATCAAGAAAAAACATTCTCATTTGAGGACAGGGATAGAAATATACGCGATGTTTTGGTGCATTTGTATGAGTGGCATCAGTTGCTTTTGAAATGGGTTAACTCGAATAAAGAGGACAAAACAGCAAATTTCCTGCCCGAACCTTACAATTGGAAAACATACCCTCAAATGAATGTCGACTTTTGGAAAAAGCATCAAATCACTTCTTTAGCAAAGGCTAAAGCAGTTTTGACTGAAAGCCACTCGGCAGTGATTAAACTGATAGAATCTTTTACCGACGAAGAACTTTTCTCCAAGAAATACTTTCCCTGGACAGGAACTACAAGCTTAGGAAGCTACTGTGTTTCATCTACTTCGAGCCATTATGTTTGGGCAATAAAGAAAATAAAACTGCATTTCAAAACGCTCTCATGCCACACACAGTCATGAATTATACAATCGAAAAGATTCATGCCGACATGAGAGCATAAGCGATAAAGAAGAAAAACACACAAAAACAAAAGTAGCTATAATGATCAATCTCCTCATTATAGCTACTCCTCAATAATCGGTAAAATAGTTGCTCTTATATCTTAAGACCTGAAAAACACATAAAACCAAAACCCATTAATCCGGTTATAATAAAAGCTATCCCGAGTCCCCTTAAAGGTTTGGGGATGTTTGAATAAGCTATTTTTTCACTTATAGCCGCCATACCTACAATTGCCAACAACCAGCCTATGCCACAGCCTAATCCATATACAGTAGCAGTCCCAATAGTGGTAAAAGAACGCTGTTGCATAAACAGCGAACCTCCCAGAATAGCACAGTTTACCGCTAATAAGGGAAGGAAGATGCCTAATGAAGCATACAAAGAGGGTAAAAAGCGTTCAATAACCATTTCTGCTAATTGAACAAATGAGGCTATGACAGTAATAAAAAGAATCAAAGAAAGAAAACTCAAATCCATATCCGCGTAACTTTCATCTAACCAAACTAATGCGCCTTCAATCAAAACATATTTTTCAAGCAGATAATTGATTGGGACAGTAATTCCGAGAATAAAAACGACAGTCAAACCTAATCCCATAGATGTTTTTACATTCTTTGAAATTGCAAAAAAGGAACACATACCCAGATAGTATGCAAAGACCATATTATCAACAAAAACAGCCCTGACAAAGGTGCTCAATAACTCTTCCATTTTATTTTTAATTTTAATTTATTTTGCTATAATACGTTTATGCTTTCACCTTTCTTATTTTGTTCACAATAGCAATTAAATAGCCAAGAGCGATGAAGGCTCCGGGAGCCAAAACGAAGATAAGGGAACCGTATTCTTCCGGTAGTATTTTAAAATTGAAAAGTTTACCCGTACCAAGCAACTCCCTTAGTGCCCCAAGAAGGGTTAGAGCTACTGTAAAGCCAAGTCCTACACCGATACCATCGAAGACGGAAGGTAGTAAATTGTTTTTTGCGGCAAAAGATTCGGCACGTCCAAGCACAATACAATTAACAACTATCAGAGGAATGAATATTCCGAGACTTGCATAAAGAGAAGGTAGATATGCTTGCATACACAGTTGCAACATCGTAACAAAAGTCGCGATTATCACAATATAGCCGGGGATACGCACTTGATCCGGTATCAGATTTTTTAGTGCTGAAATAGTAAAATTAGAACAGATGATCACAAAGGTAGTGGCCACCCCCATGGCAAAACCATTTATTGCAGACGTCGTTGTCCCTAATGTCGGGCACATCCCTAATAGCAAAACGAATATCGGATTCTCCTTAACGATACCATTTAACAATATTCTGAGATTACTCATGATTATAGATATTTATACACATCAACATATACATATCAGCAAGCTTATTCTGTGCAAGAATAAAGATGATGTGAATTAATTATTTAGATAAACAAGGACACATAGAATTAAAATATCATATAGTCATATAAAAACAGCCATACAAAATCTATGTTTTTAATAAAAAGGAGGGAGAAATAACTAATCTTCAGTAAATGTAGGACCATGAATAATGCGCCTGCTTTTTTTATTAACCAGGTTGCGCGCATGAAATTTTATGATTTTAACCTTATTCATCAAGACTATAGAGTAATAATCGGGACAAAGATAGCCGTTTTTTAATCTATTATATGAATTTTACGAAAATAATTTCAAACAGCATGAAAACCGAAACATCTTTCTTTCCCAGGGCAAACAGATAAATACGGTTCATAATACCAACTCTTCATAAAGGCGTTCGAAAGTTTCATTCAGATTAGCAGAGAACCCCATACGAATTAACGAAGTCTGGATTGAAGCACTTCGGGTAGCCGCGAGCCAACCGAATTGTTCGGATTGTTCGAGCGTGGAGATATAGCCACCCTCTTTTTTATCTCCGCATATTTTTTCAAAAGATGCCAATTGGCAACGTAAATACTTAATCTCCAATTCTGAAGGAAACAACCGGAGTTTTTCCTCGTTTAAGGTAAATTTTGTCTTCAAAAAACGAGTTCTTTTCGAAAACATAATCAGCCCGATATTGATAAACTCCTCACGTTCCACCCGAGGTACAAAGCGGATTACGGCATATTTATACAGTTGTTTTTCTTGCATTTTCTGCTTCTTTTATAAAATTTTCAGAATGCATGACTCTTCTTTTCAGGAATGTCGCATAGGTTGCCTTTATCTCTTCCGCTGAAGGCTCTCCTTCACCCCAGTTCAGCCATTCTTCCGGAATCAGATTAACAATTCCATCGATCTTATCCGCCGTCAGTAGGGCTTTAAAGCGGGCGTCAACCTCTCGCAATGAATCAGCATAACCTAACAAACAGTGATTCTTTATCTCCGGGAAAGGGCTCACAGCATGTTTTTCCCAATTCGTCCATGTATAATGAAAATAAAGCGAGGCTCCCTGATCTATCAGCCATAATTCATTATGCCAAAGCAGCATATTGGTATTCTTAAAAGTCCGGTCTATATTCGTGAGATAAGCATCGAGCCAAACAACTTCCGAAGCCAGTTTATGATCGACCGGATTCACCACGGGGTCATAAGTCAGCGCGCCGGACAGAAAATGCAAGCCCAGATTCAATCCCTGACTGGCTTGCAACAAATCCTGTATTTCTTCATCTCCCTCCGTACGTCCAAAGGCTTCGTCAAGATTCAGAAAAACAAGTTCTGGCACTCGTAACCTTAGCAAGCGCGCCACTTCGCCACCAATTAATTCGGCGATAAGCGCCTTTATGCCATGTCCGGCTCCCCGAAATTTAACCACATATTTAAAATCATCATCAGCCTCCGCCAAAGCGGGCAAAGACCCCCCTTCACGTAAAGGCATGATATAACGGGTAACATTCGCTGTGCGTAACATCTCCATCTGTTTTTGTGGCTAAAGATACAATATCCTATGTTTACAAAACACAAACTCACACAATTAAAGGGTTACTGTACTAAAAAAGAATACTTATTTGTAATGTTATGTGATTAAAAGCATTACTTTTGTGGCTTATAATTAGTATAATAATTAAAAAATGGATAAAGTAAGTTATGCGCTTGGTCTAAGCATTGGGAACAATTTCCAGAATTCAGGCATTAAAGATCTAAATGTTGATGATTTTGTCAAAGGACTAAAACACGTTTTATCAGAAGAAAAACCTGAAATCAGCTATGATGAAGCTAAGCAGTTGATCAACGATTATTTCATGAAGCTTCAACAGGAAAGTTTGGAAATCAACAAAAAGGCAGGAGAAGAATTTTTAGCAATCAACAAAGGCAGAGCCGGAGTTGTGACACTGCCCAGCGGATTACAATATCAAATATTGACTAAAGGAACAGGGGCAAAACCTACGGCTAAAGATAGTGTGAAATGCCATTATCATGGTACATTAATAAACGGAGAGGTGTTTGACAGTTCGGTAGAACGTGGAGAACCAGCTGTTTTTGGTGTTTCACAAGTAATTCGCGGTTGGGTAGAAGCGCTTCAGTTAATGGAAACGGGTTCCAAATGGAGACTGTTCATCCCTTCTGATCTGGCTTACGGAGAGCAGGGAGCCGGTGGTTCGATCGGTCCCAACAGCGCATTGATTTTTGACGTAGAATTATTGGATATTATAAAGTAAAAAGAACAAAAAATAGAACATGAAAAAGATTAGTGTATTAGTTGCTACTGCTGTTGTAGCATTAGGCGTTTCAGCTACATCATGCGATTCTAAGAAGAGTGCAAACCTTAGAACAGGAGCAGATAGCGCAAGTTATGCCATCGGTGTAAATACCGGAGCAAGTTATAAGGAAAATCTAAAAACTCTGCCGGGTGGAGAAGCCAATATCGACGCCTTAATCGTTGGATTTATTCAGGCTATCAAAGGTGATTCTACTCAGATGTCACCGGCAGATGCTCAGGCTTTTCTGCAAACTTACTTTGTTGAAGCATCAGCAAAAGAAGCTGCAAAAACAAAAGAAGAAGGAATTGCTTTCCTGGAAGCAAACAAAGCAAAAGATGGCGTAATCACTACACCAAGCGGATTGCAATATAAAGTAGAAGTAGAAGGAACCGGTGCTAAGCCAACAGCAGAGGATGTTGTAAAAGTTCATTACACAGGTACATTATTAGACGGAACCAAGTTTGACAGCTCTTTAGATCGTGGAGAGCCTTCCGAATTTGGTGTTGGTCAGGTGATTGCAGGCTGGACTGAAGGTCTTCAGATTATGCCTGTAGGTTCAAAATACACATTCTGGATTCCTTCCGAACTGGCTTACGGCGAACGTGGTGCAGGTGGAGATATCAAACCAAACAGCACATTGAAGTTTGAAGTAGAACTACTTGAAATCGTAAAATAAGATTAGCGTTTATCGCTAAAAAAATTATACTAAAAGCAGATAAAATCGCCGAACTAAAGCGATTTATCTGCTTTTTCTGTATAAATTAACTTTTTTTTCTTACATAATGCTGTGAAGTTTGAATTTTAT
>DAIPZX010000175.1:0-5277 GCA_036781995.1 Massilibacteroides sp.
AGGGGCAGCAATGACAATAGCTTCTCTTTTTCAAAAAAGAAGGGGAAGCTATGTCTGCATCTTAAACGACCAGGAAGAAGCCGGGTATTTCTATCATGACCTGACGCAACTCACGGCAGATGAAAACATCTATTTTTTTCCATCCGCCTATCGCCGATCTATTAAATACGGACATGCCGATCCTGCCAATGAAATTTTGCGCACAGAGGTATTAAGCCTGTTGCAAAACGAAAACGCTTCATTCATTATCGTTACCTACCCGGACGCTGTGGCAGAAAAAGTCATCTCCAGAGAAACGCTAAAGGAGAATACGCTTCGCATCCATACCGGCGAACAGTTAGATAACATCTTCATATCCGATGTGTTGGATGAATATGGCTTCGAGCAGGTAGATTATGTGTATGAACCGGGGCAGTATGCCATGAGAGGTAGTATTGTGGATATTTTCTCCTACTCGAATGAATACCCCTACCGTATAGACTTTTTCGGACCCGAAGTAGAAACGATCCGTACCTTCGATGTGGAAACCCAATTATCGAAAGAAAAGCTGGAGTCTATTTCCATTATCCCCCAGTTGGGTAGAAGCGGCGGCGGCAACACCTCCCTACTCGATTCGCTTCCGGCAGATACCGTTCTCGGATTCTACGACATGGAGTGGTGCAAGGAGCGAATAGACAGTCTGTATAATGAAGAGCCGGTACAGGGAGATGAAGATTCTTTTTCCGACAAAAAACAGATGCAAAGCAGATTGTCTGACGGAACGGAATTCTTACGCGGCGTACTCAACTTCAAACGCATCCATTTCGGCACGCGCCTGGCAGGAGTAGCCGACGCAACAATCACATTCACCTCCGAAGCACAACCGATCTTTCATAAAAACTTCGACCTTGTCAGCGCCTCCTTCACGGATTATATCGAAAAAGGATATCAGATCTACATTCTCAGCGATGTAGAGAAGCAGACCACCCGTATTAAAACAATCTTTGAAGACCGGGGTGATAACATTTCGTTTATCCCCGTCAATAAAACCATACATGCCGGATTCACGGATGCTTTATTGAAAGCTTGCTTCTTCACCGACCATCAACTCTTCGACCGTTTCCACAAGTTCAACCTGAAGAGTGACAAAGCCAGAAGTGGTAAAATCTCTCTCTCGTTAAAAGAACTGAATCAATTCTCGATTGGCGATTATGTGGTTCATATCGATCATGGCGTGGGTCAGTTCGGCGGATTGGTACGTACGGAAGTGAACGGAAATATTCAGGAAGTGATCAAACTCGTTTACCTGAACAACGATATCATCTTTGTCAGCATCCACTCGCTGCACAAACTTTCCAAGTATAAAGGAAAAGAAAGTGGCGAGGCGCCCAAATTAAATAAGCTGGGAACCGGCGCCTGGGAACGGGTCAAGGAGAAAACCAAAAACAAAGTCAAAGACATTGCCCGTGACCTGATTATCCTCTACTCCAAACGTATGCGGGAAACAGGATTCGCGTTCTCTCCGGATAGTTTTATGCAACATGAGCTGGAGGCGAGTTTTATCTATGAAGACACGCCTGATCAGGAAAAAGCGACAACGGATGTGAAGGCTGATATGGAAAACAACCGTCCTATGGACCGTCTGATCTGTGGTGATGTGGGATTCGGCAAAACGGAAGTAGCCATCCGGGCAGCATTTAAAGCCGTCAGCGACAACAAGCAGGTAGCCGTGTTGGTCCCGACAACCGTATTGGCTTTTCAACACTACCAGACATTCAAAGAACGCCTGAAAGATTTTCCCTGTAAGGTGGATTACATCAGCCGGGCAAAGTCTGCCGGTACAATTAAAAAAACATTAGCTGCTCTCAAAGAAGGCGAAATTGATATTATCATCGGCACGCATCGTTTAGTCAGCAAAGATGTGGTGTTTAAAGATCTTGGTTTATTCATTGTCGACGAAGAACAGAAATTCGGCGTATCGGTCAAAGAAAAGCTGCGCCAGTTAAAAAACAATGTGGATACTTTAACCATGACCGCTACTCCTATCCCCCGCACCCTGCAATTCTCATTAATGGGCGCCCGTGATCTGAGTAACATCACCACGCCTCCACCCAACCGCTACCCGGTGCAAACCGAAGTAGAACGTTTCAATCCCGATATCATTCGTGAAGCGATCAACTTCGAAATGAGCCGTAACGGCCAGGTGTTCTTTATCAATAACCGCATACAGAACATCGGTGAGATAGCCACACTCATACAACGGGAAGTGCCCGACGCGCGTATCTGTGTGGGTCATGGACAAATGGATCCGGAAAAGTTGGAACAGATACTGCTCGACTTCGTGAATTATGAATACGATGTATTGATCGCAACCAGCATTATAGAAAGCGGCATCGATATTCCCAACGCGAATACCATTATCATTAATAACGCGCAGCAGTTCGGCCTTTCCGATCTGCATCAGTTGCGCGGACGGGTAGGGCGAAGCAACCGGAAAGCGTTTTGCTATCTGCTTTCACCTCCTCTTTCTTCTCTCGCACAAGAAGCCCGGCGGCGTTTGCAGGCAATTGAAAACTTTGCCGAATTAGGCAGTGGGATCCATATTTCGATGCAAGACTTAGATATCCGTGGAGCAGGCAACTTGTTGGGAGCCGAACAAAGCGGTTTTATTGCCGATCTCGGCTACGAAACATACCAAAAGATTCTGGAAGAAGCCGTAGACGAGTTAAAAACAGCAGAATTTTCCGGTCTATACGAAGCACAGGCAGACGGCAAACGCACAACAGGCAGCGAATATGTACGTGAAACCTATATCGAAAGCGATTTAGAACTCATGTTTCCTCCCACCTATATACCCAATGATTCGGAACGTATATCTTTATACCGCGAATTAGACAACATGCAGGAAGAACGCGAGATCCTTGCTTTCTCCGAACGACTGAAAGACCGCTTCGGACGAATACCCAAAGAAGGCAAAGAATTGATCCGCATCGTGCATTTAAGACGTCTGGCAAAGAAACTGGGTATGGAAAAAGTTATTTTGAAAAAAGACCGGATGAGTCTGTATCTCGTCTCCAATCCGGAAAGTTCCTACTATCAGAGTGAAGCGTTCGACAAGTTATTGCGTTACATTCAATGGAACCCAAGAGGATGTGACCTGAGAGAACAAAATGGCAAGCGTAGTATCATTGTCAAAAATGTGCCGACAGTAGAAACCGCTTGCGGTGTGCTGGAGGAAATAGATAAAATAGAACTTAATTAATAATTGTTACGCATGAAAAAGACAATTGTTGACCTTTTTGAAGGGTCTGTAAAACAGTATCCCAACCACACGTTCTTGTGGGAAAAGACGAAAGATAAATTTGAGTCTACTTCTTATACCGAAGTAAAAGAACAAGTTTATACGCTCGGCGCCGGACTTATGGCATTAGGTGTAAAGAAAGGAGACAACATAGCTTTGCTAAGCGAAGGAAGAAACGCATGGATCGTCAGCGAATTAGCTTTGTTTTATGCAGGAGCGACCAATGTTCCTTTGTCTATCAAATTAGAAGAGGCCAATGATCTGCTATTCCGTCTGCTCCATGCGGATGTGAAGTTCATAATCGTTTCCGGCAATCAGCTAAAGAAAATACAGGCCATTCTGGACAAATTGCCCCTGATTCAAAAAGTCATCATATTAGATGAACAACCGCAATATGGAGAAAAGGAGATTTCATTAGCTCAGGTCGTTGAGTCAGGTAAAGTATGGCTGAAAGAACATACAACAGATGAGTTCTTAACTATCGGCAAGTCTCTGACAAACGATGATTATGCGACAATCACTTATACCTCCGGAACCACCGCCGACCCGAAAGGCGTTATCCTTACACATCGCAATTACACAGCCAACGTAGAACAAGCGCTTAGCTGTGTAACTATCGATGACACCTGGCGCACATTGATTATCCTGCCTTTAGATCATTGCTTCGCGCATGTGGTGGGATTTTACATCTTTATGTCTAAGGGTGCATCTGTAGCCACCGTGCAAGTTGGACGTACAGGTATGGAAACACTCAAAAATATACCTGTCAATATAAAGGAAATAAAGCCGCACCTCATACTAAGCGTACCCGCCTTGGCTAAAAGTTTTAAGAAAAACATAGAACAAGGCCTGCAAGCAAAAGGAAAAGGGGTTAAGAAATTATTTAACAACGGACTGGAAATCGCTTATCTATATAATGGGGACGGAGGAGACGACAGAGGCCGTGGCTGGAGGTTTATCTTAAAACCGTTTGTTGCTCTGTTTGATAAGCTTATCTTTTCAAAAGTGCGCGAGAACTTCGGTGGAGAATTGAAATTCTTTATCGGAGGAGGCGCTTTGCTGGATAAGGAACTGCAGAAGTTCTATTACGCCATAGGACTGCCCATGTATCAGGGTTACGGACTCAGTGAAGCAACGCCGGTTATATCAACCAATGTTCCCAAACGACACAAGTTCGGCAGCAGCGGTATATTGGTACAACCTCTCGATCTGAAAATATGTGATAACGAGGGTAAAACATTACCTCTCGGTGAAAAAGGCGAGATTGTAGTTCGCGGTGAAAATGTGATGGCGGGTTATTGGAAAAATGAAGCCGCGACCGCCGAAACAATCAAAGACGGATGGCTTTACACGGGAGATATGGGCTATATGGGCAAAGATGGTTTATTATATGTATTAGGCCGTTTCAAAAGTTTACTGATCGGAAGCGACGGCGAAAAATACAGTCCGGAAGGAATTGAAGAAGCCTTAATCGAACACGCTCCCTCTATCGACCAATTGATTCTGCACAATAACCAGCATCCTTACACCATCGCATTACTTGTTCCGAACAAGGACTATCTGAAAAGACATGTTGCCGATCTTACCTCTGATGCGGGCAAGGAAGAAGCCATTCAACTTATAACAAGAGACATCAATAAGTTCAAGAAAGGCGGCGAACTTTACGGTATGTTCCCGGAACGCTGGTTGCCCGCTACTTTCGCTATACTTCCGGAAGCATTCACAGAACAGAACGGAATGATAAACAGCACAATGAAGGTGGTACGCGGAAAGGTAGAAAAGACCTATGCCGACAAAATAGACGCACTCTACACACCTGAAGGCAAAAATCCATTGAGCAGAGAAAACAAAGAATCACTGAACTAAATTTCAGCGACAAATAAATCAATAAGAAAAGGGTGGGTTGCAGAAACATTTGCAACCGACCCTTTGTTTTTTTATTAAAAGACTTAACCCACATTGCAACTCACCCGCTGTTAATTTGTTGGTTATCAATT
>DAIPZX010000176.1:0-5266 GCA_036781995.1 Massilibacteroides sp.
GACGACGTTTACCTACCAACATTTTCAGGGCTCTTTCTGTGTTGTAATCTTTGTGATTTGCTTTCAGGTGCTCTGTCAGGTGAGAGATACGGTAGGTGAACAAAGCGATCTATGCTTCGGGTGAACCGGTGTCGGAGCTTGTTTTTTCTCTGCCGTACTTTTCAAAAAGTTCTTTCTTTTTTGTAGAATCTAAATACATGAAATTTTACTTTAATAAATTAATACTATATTATTTTAAGCAGGTGCAAAGATAATCATTCTTTCTGAGTAACAATACTTCCGCTTTCTTTTTTTACAGATGCGGATTTTTTGTTGTAAATTTGCAGCCAATAAATTAGTCTCAATGCAAAAGATTAGAAACATCGCGATTATCGCGCACGTTGATCATGGTAAGACAACGATCGTTGACAAAATGTTATTAGCCGGTAAGTTATTCCGAGAAGGACAAGCAGAACCGGATCAGTTTTTAGATAATAATGACCTCGAAAGAGAACGGGGAATCACCATTCTTGCAAAAAACGTTTCGATTAAGTATAAGGATTATAAGATCAATATTATTGACACTCCGGGACACGCCGACTTTGGTGGCGAAGTGGAGCGCGTTTTGAATATGGCAGACGGATGTTTGCTCTTGGTCGATGCTTTTGAGGGACCGATGCCCCAGACACGTTTTGTTCTTCAGAAAGCTATTCAGCTTGGACTGAAACCCATCGTAGTTATTAATAAGGTGGATAAACCCAACTGCCGCCCTTCGGAAGTGCAGGAAATGGTGTTCGACCTGATGTTCAGCTTGGACGCAACCGAAGATCAGTTGGATTTCCCGACTATCTATGGTTCGGCAAAACAAGGATGGATGTCGCTTGACTGGCAGAAGCCCACCGAAGATATTACGCCGCTTCTGGATGCCATTATCGAATACATCCCCGAGCCGGAGGTGCTGGAAGGTACACCGCAGATGTTGATCACCTCGTTAGACTTTTCCAAATATGTAGGTCGTATTGCCGTAGGTCGCGTGCACCGTGGCGAACTACGCGAAGGACAAGACGTGATGCTATGCAAGCGTGACGGTTCGATGATTAAATCCCGGATCAAAGAAGTAAATGTGTTTGAAGGATTAGGACGCGCTAAGGCTGCTTCCGTAAAATCCGGAGACATCTGTGCTCTGATCGGTATAGAAGGATTCGAAATTGGCGAATCAATCTGTGATGTAACCAATCCGGAGCCATTACCCACAATCGCTATCGACGAGCCGACCATGTCTATGCTCTTCACCATCAATAACTCGCCTTTCTTTGGCAAGGATGGAAAATACGTTACTTCCCGTCATATTTTTGAACGTTTACAGAAAGAATTGGATAAAAACCTGGCGCTTCGTGTCGTGCCGACAGAGTCTGCCGACTCGTGGTTAGTATTCGGGCGCGGTGTGCTTCACCTCTCTGTACTGATCGAAACAATGCGTCGCGAAGGCTACGAGTTGCAGGTAGGGCAGCCACAGGTAATCATCAAAGAAATAGACGGCGTAAAGTGCGAACCGGTAGAACAGTTGACAATCAACTTGCCGGAAGAGTGTTCCAGTCGTGTGATCGATCTGGTGACTAAGCGTAAAGGCGAAATGACAATGATGGAAACTAAGAACGATCGCGTGCATCTGGACTTCATTATCCCCTCCCGTGGTATCATCGGTCTGAACAATGCCGTACTGACAGCGTCGGCAGGCGAAGCGATCATCGCTCACCGTTTTTATGAATACCAACCCTGGAAGGGAGAAATCGAACGCCGCAACAACGGTTCTATCATAGCCATGGAAACAGGTACGGCCTTTGCTTACGCACTGAACAATCTGCAATCGCGCGGACGCTTCTTTATCTCTCCGCAAGAAGAAATCTACGCCGGACAAGTGGTAGGAGAAAACTCCAAAGAAGGCGACCTGGTTGTAAACGTGACCAAATCAAAGAAGCTGACCAACATGCGCGCATCCGGTTCGGACGACAAAGTATCGTTGGCTCCTCCAATTGTATTCAGTCTCGAAGATGCGTTAGAATATATCAAAGTAGATGAATACGTAGAAATCACCCCGCATGCTATGCGTATGCGTAAGATTTTACTCGACGAAACCGACCGCAAACGTCAGGCTAAGAGTTAAGCAAATTGTAAAAAATATGCCCATATTAAAGATCCTCAAAATCTGGAAGAACAAGCGCTTAAATTATGTGGCGAAGATATCTATTACGCTTTTATAAAAGAATATACAGAAAAGCAATGGGGGCGAAAGGCTCAGGAGTTGCCGGCTTTTATTATCAGGCGCATCCCTTTCCGTTTTGTTTATGATAATAACTATTTTAACGATCCGTTTCAGGGTATTCCCGAAGAGGGTTACAACCGGTTTATTGAAAAACTTTTAACAGGAATTGAGGTACGTTGCAATACAGATTATTTTGAAAATCGTGAGAAGTGGGATTCGATCGCAAGGCGGGTGTTATTCACCGGCTGTATTGATGCATATTTTAACTATGAATACGACGAATTGGAATATCGTAGTCTTAAATTTGAACATGAGCGGCTTGAGATAGAAGATTATCAAGGGAATGCGGTAATCAACTACACTGAGGCTTCTGTTCCTTATACCCGCATAATAGAACACAAGCATTTTCTTTACGGGAAACAACCTTTTACGATTATCACCAAAGAGTATCCTAAATTGTTTATGAAAGGGGACGAACCCTACTACCCTATTAATGACAATAGAAATTCCGAGTTATATACTAAATATAAAGAAAGGGCGGAAAGCGAGTTTCCACATGTGCTTTTTGGCGGTCGTTTAGCACAGTATTCCTATTTTGACATGGATGATACGATTGCTGCCGCTTTGGAGTTATTTAAAGTAAAAGGTAGTCTTTCTATGTTGTGATTTTAGTCTGTTTAAAATAGACTACAGGTAGCTCAATATAATTGAGCCGTTTTTGATGAAACCAAACATTTAACAGTCGCTCCGCGATAAATCCGATTATTCTTGGGGGATATTCGGATTTCTTTTTTTTGCGCCCTCTCTTCAAACAAAAATAAAATATCAAACCACCATTCCATAAACTCTTGGAAGTGGGCATTTTTGAGAACAAACATGTTATTTGCATATAACCTGTTTGAATCCATCACTTCATTATAAGCGTTCAGATAGTCTGCATATTTCTCTTTTATTATCTCTTCAAGGATATCCAAGCCATAGCCTTTATGGTGACTTTGGTAATGCTTCCTTATTGTCTTTCTTAATATTCTTGCCTGCGGGAGGATTGCTTCATATTTAGATAGCAACGTTTCAATTTCATCCTTATTGATAATCCTTGGGGTAAACAAGGATAAGTTATTCGTATAAATAAGCCCATGCCTTTTTCTATGTTGTCCGATAAAGAAATAGAAGAAACGTTTTATACGATAAGCCAAAGGTTCTTTCTGAGCTGTAAAATAACGCCTGTAATGAGATGTGCCTATGATATCACATGCACAGTTTTTCCATATCCAGTAAATTCCTGTTAACTCACAATAAAATTTATTCTTATCCGAAATATTATCACCTTCATTGTCACGTTGGAAGGGAGATTCTCCTGAAAAAAAGGCACTGCCGACCATAATCGGAGAATAGGTACTATCCGTTATTACCGAACTGATATTTTTGTGATAAAAAGGAAATACGTTGGTTTTACATTCGTCCTTTGCCATTGTTCAAGGATTGATTATATTTTTTAATAAAGGAGATACATTTGTCTTTATCATAGCCTCTTTCTTTTGCATAGGTCTCACCCATGATTTCAAGCATCCTTTGGGCTATAGGAAGTTTTCCGAAGTTTTTACAACCTTGCTCCATGTCAATGTGCTTGAATGACATTCTGTTCAGATCGATAAGTTCAACAAGGATATCTTCTTTACTGTCGTTGAAAAGGATATTTCCTCCTGTGTAATCGTTATGCAGAAAATTATTTTCGTGCATTTGAGCGGTTGTCTTTGCAATTGCTCTGAGAATACTTTCTTCTCGTTCAAAATCCTTTTCAAAGAGATCATAATAGCAATGAGGACATTCGGAACGCAAACTTATAAAAAAGCTTCGTTTGAATAAAAAATTCTTCCTTTCTGTTATATAGGCCACTGGAATCGGACTGCCGACGCCTTTACTTAATAAAAGATTTGCATATTCATAAGCACGCTCGGCTTTTGATTTACGTAAAGTGCCGTATATGATTTTGTTAAGGATATTCGGTAGTTTGTACGACTTTACAACAAGCTCGTATTCCCCGGTTTTTATAAGACGAATTTCATTCCGGATCTTACGAATAACTTCTCCCTGACTCTCAAAAGTATCAGGCAGTGAGTGAATAAATTGTCTTAACTCGCCAAATTTTGGATTGATAAAGAACTTCATAACTGTTTCAGATCGACAGATTATATTTTATCACTTATTGTGAATAAGTTTCAGCCAATAATACTTGATTGGATTGGTGGTTAAATCGGAAAGATTAACCAATGTAAACCCCAATTCTTTGGTAGCTTTCTCTAGAATCAGCCTATTTTCCTCCGTACTGAAATCATTGTAAACAGTATAAGTAAATGGAACGTTAATCTCAGAAGACATAATTGCTTTTATTGTCTCAAGTGTAAGCTGTATTGAATCCTTCACCGGAGTAATAATATGTACTTCTTTCATTTCCTATTCTGTTTTTTTCTTAAATAATTTTGTAAAGATAACTATTCTTCCTGATTATATTGTTCCAATAAATAGGCATAATAGGTAGGATTACCCTCTTTTGTGGTATTGAGGAAGTTCTTTTTGCCCGGTCTTCTGCCAAATCCAAATAAGCATTGACAATACGTCCCAATGACTCCAACTCTGTCTCGGTCAAGTAATTTTTTGCAATGGAAACATCTGCTTTCACAATTTTTCCATCGGGACTTTTTTCCCACGAAGTCAATCCCATATGCTCTTTTTCTGCATTTGCTCTTGCTATTATAAGTTCGGCTGCCGTGTTACCATGAATAGCATAGTGTAATTTGTTTTGGACTTTTGCAAAAAACTCTTTTGTAGTAACTGCATCTTTATTATAATCCATTGCAGTAGCATAAATGTCCGTTATCTTTTGATAAAAACGACGCTCGCTCAAACGAATTTCCCTGATTTCGGAAAGTAAATGCTCAAAATAGTCTTCGCCGAGAAACGTACCGTTTTCCATTCGTTTTTTGTCGATTACATAGCCTCTGATAGCATAATCTCTTAAAACAG
>DAIPZX010000177.1:0-5258 GCA_036781995.1 Massilibacteroides sp.
GCGGTTTGATGACGCCATGACACCATGACACAGGGCAAACGTACGACACCGAATGTATTCGGTAAATGGTAAGAATAGTTTTGGCTGAATAGTTACTGAAGAAAAGTGCAACCGGATTTCTAAAATTCAAAACAACTTCTTAGTAAGAATAGGGTATTTGTATTTTATTTTAGTGCAGCTTTCTTGTTATACAAACGTTTAAATCGGCTTTTCCGTTGATCGCTTCCACAAATGTTTTAAAATGGGCTGTCTCGTTATGTGTATTGATAGCATCCTGAGATTTCCATACTTCAATAAATGAATTATGAATATTCACACAGATACTCACATGTAGGTATTGTTCTGTTTCGAATACCTATTATACGTTATTGTCAGCCCAATCAAATCGCTCTAATTTTGCTGAAAATATTTTAACAAAATGAGAAAAATAGTACAAATGTTTACATTTTCGTTTATTCTCACTACGGCACTAACCGCACAGACTAACGATTTTAAAGAAATTGAAGAAACACAAACCACAGCAGGACAGGTTTCCAAACTAACCTTAGGAGGTTATGGAGAGGCTACTTACAGTCGTAATTTTTATAGCGGCAACCCTTTTCGGTATAAAAATCCGGCGAATTATAAAAACGATCCAAGTCATGGGCGATTTGACCTCCCTCACGTAGTTTTTTTTCTTGGTTATGAGTTTGGCAATGGTTGGAGAGTAAACTCCGAAATCGAATACGAACACGGAGGAGTAGAAGCAGCGATGGAAGTGGAACCGGAAGAAGGCGGAGAATATGAAAAAGAAATAGAAAGAGGCGGAGAAGTGGTGCTGGAGCAATTCTGGATTGAAAAGACCTTTAGCCGAGCAATAAATCTCCGGATCGGGCACATAATTGTTCCTGTAGGTCTTACGAATGGAAACCACCTTCCCACCCAGTTCTTTACCGTATTTCGTCCTAAAGGAGAAAGTACGATTATGCCATGCACCTGGCACGAAACAGGCGTCAGCCTTTGGGGGCGCTTTGCTAACTGGCGTTATGAAATTATGCTGCTTCCTGCTTTAGATTCGGAACTGTTCAGTAATGAGAAATGGATAGGAGGTGCATCTGCTTCGCCATATGAATTCAAAATTGCAAATAAATATGCCGGTGCAGTGAGGATTGACAACTATGCTATCCCCGGCCTACGTATAGGTGTTAGCGGTTATTATGGCGAAAGTTTCAGAAACAACCTGATGCCATCGTACGCAGAAAAGTATAAGAATATAAAAGGCGGAGTGGGTATAGGTAGCTTCGACTTTGATTATAAGGCGCACAATTGGATTGCCCGAGGGTATGCAGACTACGGACATTTGGATGATGCCCAAGCTATCTCGGCTTATAACAGAACGTTATCTAAAGCATCGCCTTCTTCAAGCACAAATATCGCAACAGAAGCTATAGCTGTAGGAATAGAAGCCGGTTATGATATCTTTTCCCGGATACCGGAAATGAAAAAACAGGAGCGTAACCTTTACCTGTTCGGACGATATGAATATTATGACTCCATGTATAAAACGTCTCCGAATATTCCGGATCAAAAGTGGTGCGCGAGGCAAATAGCTGTTGTCGGACTTAACTATTTTCCCGTCAAAGAGATCGTGCTTAAGGCAGAATATTCAGCAGGCATCCTGAAAAGCCCTTATAATAATGAAAACGCGCTTTCTTTCAGTATTGCTTATGCCGGTTTTTTTACGAAATAACATTTTAACATTTAAAATATATGATATGAAAAAGTACATTATTTCCCCTTTAGTTGTATTGACAAGCTTGTTTTCAGGCGTATTCTTTTCTTGTAGCGACAATGACGATCCGATTATCGATGACCTCACAGAAAAAGAAAAAACGCTTCAGTCTGCCGTTGAACAATATGTTGAACACACAGTCATCGCGACCTATCAGTTGCTGGCAGACTATACCATCCAGTTGAGGGAAGACATGACCAACCTGAGAGCCGACAAAACAGATGCCAATGTAATCAAGGCAGCGAACACCTGGAAAAAAGCGCGTAATGTATGGGAATTAAGCGAAGCCTTTCTGTTCGGACCTGCCGATATTCTGGGGATAGACCCACATATTGATTCCTGGCCATTGGATGAAAACGCGTTCCTGAGTATTGTGAATGACAAGGCGCTGATTGCCGCGATTGATACTGACGAAAGCGCCTGGGCAGGAGAACATGCTGAAGAAAGCGTATTGGGTTTTCACGGATTAGAATACATCTTGTTTAAAGACGGCGCCGTGAAAAAGGCAAGTGAAATCTCAACCGAAGAGTTGATTTTTGCGAAAGCAGTAAGCGCCGACCTGAGAAATCAGTGCATCCGGCTTGAAGCAGGTTGGGCAGGGCCGACTAAGGTATCTTCTCAGAAACAAGCTATTATCAAACAATATAATTTAGAACTATTGACTTCGGAAATGACCGAATATTATGGTGTTGCCATGCATAACGCCGGTATAGGGAGTATAACCTTTAAAACCACGACTGCGGCTGCTTCTGCTATTCTGGATGGTTGTATTACTATTGCTGATGAAGTTGGAGCTCAAAAAATAGGTAAACCTTACACCGGAGAACAAATTGACTATATCGAGTCTCCATACAGTTATAACTCCAGAATCGACTTTATCGATAATATCAAAAGTATTCAGAATGCCTATTTCGGTGGGGCAGACGAAAACAAGCGCGGAGCCTCTGTAAGCGACTATATCAAAAAGGTGGATGCGGAAGCAGATGCAAAAGTCAAAGCGGCAGCCGAAGATGCTATCTTAAAGATTCAGGCTATTCCTGCTCCTTTCGCGCATCACTTTTCAACCAAAGAAGTAGGTGACGCAATGGAGGCTTGCAAGGTGTTGACTCATGCTCTTGAAGAAGCGCTTATCGTACTGAAAAGATAAAATAGTTTATTGATATTCAAATTAACACGTTATGAAAATAAATACTATATCCTATTTGGTTTCTTTCGCCATATGCTTCATAGCCTGTAGTGATGACCAGGATAAGGACGGAGGATTTGAACCGGAAAAGATTCTTTCCGAAGAATATTATACAGGCGGAAAATTAGGCACTACGTTTGTCAATGATATTCCTTCTGCTTACGAACAACCCACCCAAGCTGTTGCAGATGCAGGGCTGGATCTGAGTTTCAAGATAGGTGAAATGTTTTTTGAAAAAACGTTCAACTCCAATTCTTCCGGCATGAGGCATGGCTTAGGACCTGCCTATGTTCGTAATTCGTGTTTAAAATGTCATCCCGGCTATGGTCATGGGAAACGCATGGAACGGTATCGGGCAAATGATCATGGAAATGGCTACCTATTAGTTGTTACAGACGAAAATGACAATTACATAACCGCTTTAACGGGAATGCCTCAGACAAAGGCTGTCTCTCCTTTCCTTCCCCCTATCCATGAAGAGGGTATTCATCTTGAATGGAAAGAGCATATGGATGAATTCGGCAACCGGTTTCCCGATGGAGAACAATACAGTCTGATTTACCCGGAAGTAACGATAGACAGATCGGCATTCAATGTACCAATGCCTGATTTTTATAAAGTGCGCCTTGAAGCTACAATCGGGATTTACGGAACAGGACTGATTGATGCGATTCCTGATGATTCCATCATCGGTGAGTATCGTCGCCAGAAGAGTCTTGGATACACCTTAAATGACGCGAAATATCAGCCGGAAAATTTTATAAAGGAAGCCGATGGCACCTCTCATCCGGGAAGATACACTTATGGTCTTACACGGGGCACATTGCAAAACGGACCCGGCGCCAATGCGATCTGGAATATAACCAACGTAACCCGTTCTGACAGGAAACAGAATTACATCACCCCGGCTTATGCTACGGCGATGTCACAAAACAAGGTCATACAGGATCAATTAGGAAAGACGGAAGCTGAAATCTACAACGAACTGATGTCTCAGGACCTGCCTGCTGAAATGACAAATGAAGAGTACATCGATTTTATGGTATGGCACAGAGGATTAGCAGTTCCGGCAGCCCGTAATTTAGATGATCCTGTCGTACAAAAAGGAAAGGAGAAGTTTTATCAGATTGGCTGTACAAACTGTCATAAGCCTTCTTGGATGACCGGTGAAGACAATTATACGGGAGACCCTATGGTTAAAGGAAAACTGCCCCGATACCCACATCAAAAAATATGGCCGTATTCAGACCTCTTACAACATCGTTTAGAGATGAAGAATGATATCCGTACAGGATGGTGCCGTACCACACCGCTGTGGGGACGCGGTTTGTCCGGATTATGTACCGGTGCGAATGATCATCTTCACGACATGCGTGCACGCAATTATACCGAAGCAATCATGTGGCATGGGGGAGATGGCAAATACGCTCGCGAGCAATACCGCAATCTGTCTAAAGAAGACAGGGATGCTATTGTTGAATTTCTAAAATCCATTTGATGGAAGCAAAAAAATGAGCTCATATAAAAGCATGCTACCTCTATCTATGCAATAGACAGAGGTAGCATCTTACTCTTTTTACCTGATAGAAATGTCATGTTACTCAACAAACAAGGTCTGTATTTGGTTCTTTTTACAGCGTAACTTTTATAACAGTGAAATAATTAAGTAATAACAAAAAGAGAAGAACGTTTGCCGAAATAAAGTATCTTTGATCTGTAAGCGTAAAATGAGCAAATTATATTATGTACAAAAAAGGGAATTACCGGGAAACCGATAAAATGAGCGATTTGATCTGTGAAAACTATCCCATGTTGCTCGTAATGAGTCGTTTTGGAATAGCGCTTGGGTTTGGTGAAAAGAATATAGGAGAAGTCTGCCGGATGAACAACGTGGATACATGTACATTCCTGACTGTTGTTAATTATCTATCCAATATGGCTTCAGGCTCTATACCTGCAGTTAGCAATTGTCTTTCGCTCGAATCACTGATAACCTATTTGCATAATTCTCACGACTATTTTTTGAAATTCAGGTTGCCTCAGATACGCGCAAAGCTCCTTGAGGCGATAAGCAATTCAAGTGATGATGTGACTTTTGTAATACGTCGTTTTTTTGATGAATACGCAGAAGAAGTAAACAAGCATATGCTTTATGAGGAAAAAACCGTATTTCCGTATGTCAGAGGTATTTTAAACGGAGAGAAAAAACAGAAGTACAATATTTCTATTTTTATGAAACGTCACGATCAGATAGAGTTGAAGATCACTGAATTAAAAAATATATTAATAAAATACTATCCC
>DAIPZX010000178.1:0-5258 GCA_036781995.1 Massilibacteroides sp.
CTGCTTTTATTTATAAGTTTAGGTTGTTTGGTTACTGTAGTTGCTTTCGGGCAAAAAGAACGACCCAAGAATCAGCCATATGCTGATTTTAAACTGTTTCATTTAGGCTTTCATGTTGGAATACATGCGCAAGACCTGATTTTGACAAATACCGGATATACGGAAAACGGCGAAACTTACTTTGCCGAAATCCCGGCTTATTCGCCCGGATTTAGTGTTGGGGTGATAGGGGATATGTTTCTGAATCCTTATATGAACCTTCGTTTTACTCCTACACTTCATTTTGGTGATAAGGAGTTTAAGTTTATTGAACAGAATTCTCAGGAGACTTTCTCTACTGTGGTTCGTTCCAGCTACTTGTCTTTCCCGTTAAGTGTGAAATATACTGCCTTGCGATTGAATAATTACCGTCCTTATCTGATTGGCGGGGTTTATGGCGCTTTTGATATGGGGCGTAAGAAAGGAAATCCGCTTTTATTGAAGAGTATGGATTATGGTGTTGAGGTTGGTTTTGGTTGTGATATTTATCTGCCTTATTTTAAATTATGCCCGGAGTTGAAGTTTAGTTTCGGACTGGTGGATTTGTTGGAGAAAAACCGAGACGATCTCAATGAAGCCGAGTTAATCAAATACACAAACGCTCTGTCAAAAGCGACATCAAGGATGATCATCCTGACATTTAATTTCGAATAAACAATTCAATATAGATATAAGCAGCAGGAGCAGCCATCATGATACTGTCAAATCTGTCAAGCATCCCGCCATGCCCCGGCAGTATAGAACCTGAATCCTTTACCTGCAAAGTCCGTTTCAGCAAAGATTCCGTGAGGTCGCCCCAGGTCGCGAAAATAACGATCGTAACAGACAATCCGATCCAATTATACCAGGCGATTTCTATAAAGTAGCAAGACAGCAAATAGGCTGTAAGAAGCACAAAAGTAATACCTCCGAAGAAGCCTTCCCATGATTTTTTAGGTGAAATGCGTTCGAACAACCGTCTTTTACCGATTGCAGAACCTACGAGATAGGCACCTGTGTCATTTATCCAAACGAACAGGAATATGGCCAATAGCGGTATGGCTGAATAGGTTACATCTTCTATGGCAACAAGATTCAATAAGGCAAAAGAACCCGCGGTGTATATCTGAATAAAAAGCAAATTTGCCCAGTTGGCTATAGGGTTGTCTGCTTTATAATACAGTTCCATAACAAAAAGGCTGAGGATAAACAGCAGGTAAGGCAAAAATATGTCTCCGCCGGCAACGTCATACTTGTACATAAAAGTGGCGGCAAACAGATAAACGCCGCCCAGTACATGTGTGCAGCGTTTGATCAGGTTTGTTTTTTTACCATAAAGTAATCCATATAACTCCCAGACGGAAAGTCCTGTGATAAGGCAAAATAAGCCCAGAAAAGTATATGCGCCATACCAGATGGCACTTACTATCACAGCCACAAAAAGCAGTCCGGTAAATGCGCGTGTTATTAGATTTTTCAAGGTTTTTTGCTGTTTAGTTATTCTTTTACATTGTTGTTTTCTACTGCCGGTTCTGCATCGACCTTGGCTTCTGTTGCAGGTTGTGAAGCCGGTTCTTCCTGAACAGCCTTCTTTTCCTGTTGTTCCAGAATCTCTTCCATGCGGGAAGCCCAGGGGCGTTTGCCGAAGATATGTTCAACGTCTTCTGTGTAGATTACTTCGCGCTCAAGCAATACGTTCGCTAATTTATTATGTCCTTCCGTATTATCGGTCAGCATTTGTTTTGCGCGAGCATATTGTTCATTGATGATTTTTTGTACTTCTTTATCAATCAGGCGCGCGGTTTCTTCGCTATAAGGCTTGGTGAAACCCCATTCCTGTCCTGTTGTATCGTAATAGTTTATGTTGGGTAAGGCTTCGCTCATGCCAAAGTAAATTACCATGGCTAAGGCCTGTTTAGTTACTCTTTCGAGGTCATTAGAAGCTCCGGTGGATATTCTGCCGAGGAATACTTCTTCTGCGGCACGTCCACCCAGCGTGGCACACATTTCATCCAGCAACTGTTCTTTGGTGGTGATTTGACGCTCTTCCGGCAGATACCAGGCAGCACCTAAGGCTTTGCCGCGAGGAACGATGGTGACTTTGACCAACGGATTGGCATGTTCAAGCAACCAACTGAGTGTCGCATGACCGGCTTCGTGAAAAGCAATGCTTTTACGCTCTTCCGCAGTGGTGATCTTCGTTCGTTTCTCCAATCCGCCCACAATACGGTCTACCGCACTCATGAAATCCTCTTTTTGTACGAAACTTTTCCCGTTACGGGCAGCAATCAATGCCGCTTCATTACAAACGTTGGCTATATCCGCTCCGGAGAAACCGGGTGTTTGTCTGGATAAAAACTCCGCGTCGACGCTATCGTCTATCTTAATCGGACGAAGGTGCACGCCGAATATTTCTTTTCTTTCGTTGATATCAGGCAGTTCCACATGTATCTGGCGGTCAAAACGACCTGCACGAAGCAATGCTTTGTCTAAAACATCTGCTCTGTTGGTTGCAGCCAGAATGATTACCCCACTGTTCGAGCCAAAGCCATCCATTTCTGTAAGCAATTGGTTCAGTGTGTTCTCCCGCTCATCATTGCTGTTCATGCTTGCGTTCTTGCCACGGGCACGACCTACAGCATCGATTTCATCGATAAACACGATACACGGTGCTTTCTCTTTTGCCTGACGGAACAAATCACGCACACGCGACGCGCCTACGCCAACAAACATTTCTACGAAGTCTGATCCGGACAGCGAGAAGAACGGAACGTTGGCTTCTCCCGCCACAGCCTTAGCCAATAGCGTTTTTCCTGTTCCCGGAGGGCCTACTAATAGCGCGCCTTTAGGAATCTTACCTCCAAGCTCGGTGTATTTTCCCGGATTTTTAAGGAAGGAAACAATTTCTTCTACTTCCTGTTTTGCTTCAGACAATCCTGCCACATCCTGAAAAGTAACCTTGTGGTCATTGTCTTTGTCAAATAATTGTGCTTTTGCTTTTCCTACATTAAATACACCTCCGGGACCTCCACCGGCACCGCCAGCCATTCTTCTTATGATAAATATCCATAAGAGGATGAAAAGAACCCAGGGGGCCAGCGATATGAAGAAGTTTAAGAATGTATCCTCTCCTTCTTCGTAGGTGATCGGCGTGTTGATATGGTGCTCCTCAACCATTTTGTCATAGAAATCCGAAAATTTATCGGAAGACGGTATCTTCACCAAAATCTTCGGAGATGTTCCTAAATGGTCTGAATTATCTTTAAAAACTTCTTTTATTTTGTCGCTTTTAACAGTTCCTTCCAACATGTTTTTCTTGTTGAAAACAGTTATTTTTTCAAAGGAATTATCTTGCGCATATTTCTGAAACTCAGTCCATCCTATTTCTTTTGTTATAGAGGTGTCGCTTGTAAACCACAAGGCGCCAAGCATAACAAGTATAAGCGCGTACATCCAATAGATGTTAAAGCGAAACAGTCTTTGTTTATTGTCTTTAGAAGGCTTGTTAGACATATTTTTATTGTTGTTCATAAGATGTGATCAAAAGAAAATTAAGAGAATTAATCTAAATCCGGTATACGGGTTACTTTTGAATCAGACCATAATGTTTCCAGATTATAGAAAGTCCGCTTCTCCGGTAAAAATATATGCACAAGAACTGTGCCATAATCCATCCCAATCCATTCCGAGTCTTGTTTTCCATGCACTGAAATTGGTTTTTCATTCGCTTCTTTTCGTCCGAAATCCCATACGGAATCAGACAATGCGGAAACTTGTGTGGGGTTGGTGCCTTCGCAAATAATCATAAACTGACATATTGCTCCGGGTATATTGGTTAGATCAACAGTTACGATACTTTTGCCTTTCTTTTCTTGCAGGCCATTTACTAATGTGTTTACTAAACTCTTTGTTTGATTCATTCTTACCTATTAATTAGATATAATTTTAAACCGCAAATATACTTTTAATATTTGTCATGCACATCGTCCTGACTATAAATAAATTGTTATGATTAAAAACAAAACAGGAGCAATAAAGTTTATTTGATCCCCTATTTCATTCGATTTGGTTTTTGTCCTGTCTATAAAGGAAATTTTAGCTATCTTCGAGGCTTGAACATAAAAATGCACCATTACCGCAAATGAAAGAGCTATATGCCTTGTTAAAGAAATTTTTCGGATATACGTCTTTTCGCCCTTATCAGGAAGAAATCATTCAAACGATATTGAATAAACAAGACTCGTTGGTACTGATGCCGACAGGAGGGGGAAAGTCTATTTGTTTTCAGTTGCCGGCTATTTATCTTCCCGGAACTGCAGTTGTGGTCTCTCCGCTGATCGCACTGATGAAAGATCAGGTGGAAGGACTTGTGGCAAACGGGATTCCGGCAGCGGCGTTAAACAGTGCCATGCGTGAAGAAGAACGCCAGCAGGTCAAGCAACTTTGTATGCAAGGCAAGATCAAATTACTTTATATCTCTCCGGAAGGATTGATGGGAGAATTAAGCTGGTTGCTTCCGCGAATGACTATTTCGTTGATTGCAATTGACGAGGCGCATTGCGTTTCTCATTGGGGGCATGATTTCCGACCGGAATATACGCAACTGGCTGTTTTGAAGGAGCAATTCTCTTCCGTACCCATTGTGGCGCTTACGGCAACGGCTGATAAGATAACCCGCCAGGATATTATCGACCAACTAAAATTGTCTGATCCCCGGGTGTTTGTTTCTTCTTTCGATCGCCCTAATCTATCCCTTACCGTGCGCAGAGGGCTGACTAAAAAAGATAAAATAACCGCTATCCTTCAATTTATCCGTGCGCGTAAGGAGCAATGCGGCATTATTTATTGTACAAAACGGGACGATACAACGGCTGTGGTTGATTCTCTTAAACTGTATGGCATAGAGGCAGTTGCTTATCATGCCGGAATGAGCGCGCAGCAAAGGGATAAGGCGCAGAATGATTTTATAAATGACCGTACACAAGTGATTTGTGCTACAGTAGCCTTTGGTATGGGTATTGATAAAAGTAATGTTCGCTGGGTGATTCATTATAATACGCCCGGAAGTATTGAAAACTATTACCAGGAAATAGGTCGTGCCGGGCGGGACGGGCTGCCGGGCGATACGCTGTTGTTTTATTCCTTGGCAGATTTGATTATCCGTCGTCGCTTTGCGGAAGAAAGCGGGCAATCGGAGGTTAATCTGGAAAAACTGAATGCCATGCAGCGTTATTGCGAAG
>DAIPZX010000179.1:0-5257 GCA_036781995.1 Massilibacteroides sp.
ATCCACCTTGCCGATTGTTTGCATTTGGAACCGTTCGCCGTTTTGGACGTACATAATCACAAAGCTGTGCCGGGGTGGGTAATAGATGATTTCGCCCACTTCATACCCTCGCGTAGCGGCTTCATTTGCCGGAAGCGCATCGGAAAAGCGATAACACATTTCACGCGAATAAAGGTCGAGCATGGGTAGTGTGATAGGCAGTTTTTCTACGAATGCCCTGCTTGTGGCATTATCGCTTAAAGTCGCTGTAAGGACTTTATCACCGAATATCATTTTTATTTTCATATTTCCTGTCGGTTGGTTGTTTCCACCATCGTCACCGCCGTTATCACCGTTGCTGTTGTTGTTTCCGTTATTGTTCTCTGTTCCTGTGCCGGGACTATCGTCCGGACTGCAAGCCTGTAAATTGGTGGCCATGCAAAGCACCATTATAATTGATAGAATCGTTTTCATGTTATTGTAATTATTGGTTTATACTCTATTGCGGCATTTTTTTGTATTCATCTGCGGTTACAGGCGACATCCATGTTACGTTGTTGCCATTAACCATGTTTGAAATAGCTATATGTACGAATTTGCTGTCTTTCGTCGCACCGTGCCAATGTTCCACATCTTTAGGAATTACATATAAATCCCCTTTTTTAAGTGATACAGGGTTTTTACCTCTTTCCTGATACCACCCTTGCCCCTCGGTAACGAGTAGTATTTGTCCGGCCGGGTGTGTGTGCCAGTTGGTTTTACCTCCCGGCTCAAAAGTTACTTGTCCGACAGAATAAAGCCCTTCAATTTGGTCGGGTTTTACTAAAGAATGTACCCAAACCGTTCCGGTAAACCGGTCGGGCGAAGCCGGATTACCCTGCGGGAATATTCCGGTAGTAACCGAAGAAGTTACAAGGGTGTTTATTTCTTGCAGTTGATTACCTGCCAATCCTGTGTTCCTTCCCATATTTTTGTGGGAGTTAAGCATCGGTGTAACACCCGACATAGCTGTTAAGGCCGATATGGTTGCCAGTTCTCTCTGCTGATAGGTTAATACATCCCTGTCGAAAATATCGGCAAACAAGTGTTCTTTCAGATACACGTCGATAGCAGGTGCAAACGCGTTTGCCCCTGTTGGCTTATCATCCACTCGCCCGGTTAGCTGTTGTAAGGTTTGTTTTCCTCTTGTGTATTTATCGCCTGTTTCCGATACAGTGGAAGCATCCTTGCCTAACGTATCATTTATGCCTCTTGTTTTGCGTTCTTCCAGAACAGCCGTAAAAGTATTTATCCCTTGCAGGCTACGGGGAAAACCGGCATAAGCGTACATCTGTACCAGTACTTCTTTTATTTCGTTTACGGTAAGGCCTGCATCCAGTCCGGCATTTAGTTCCTGTTTTAGAACATCGAGATTGCCGATAGCTGTATTCGCCGAAATCGTTGCAATCTTCTTTTGTTTATCCTTTAATCCATTCATATCCTGTGCTGTTAAATTCTGACTTATAAATATTGATGCAAAAGCAATCAATAGAATATTTACTTTTTTCATATAAACTCTATTTTAATGTTTTCATATCCATAACATACCGGAAGTGTACCTCACCGTCCATCACATTTTTAAAGGCTTCGTTTACCTTATCCACGGCAATGACTTCCACCATTGGATAGATATTATGTTCTACAGAGTAGTCGATAACTTCCTGCGTTTCGGGAATGCCACCGATAAGAGAACGCCAAACCTTTTTATTATAGGGAAGCGTATTTATATTGATTGTCGGTGCATCCCAATTTGCAGGTATTCCCACTATGGCAAGGTCGCCGCCGATTTTCAGCTTATTCAAATACAGGCTTAAATCGTAGTGTGAGCCTATCGTACATAAAATAATGTCAAAATAATTGTTCGGGATGGAAGCAATATCTTCGGCATTGTTGATATTGACATATTTAACCGCCCCTAACCGGCTTGCCGGTTCCCGTTTATCTTCGGTGCGGTCGAATACGACCACTTCCGCGCCAAAAGAAATGGCATATTGTACGGCCATGTGCCCAAGTCCGCCAAATCCGGCAATAGCAACCTTATCGCCGCTTTTTACTCCCGCCGCTTTCAAAGGACTGTAAGTTGTTATTCCCGCACACAATACCGGGGCAATTTTTTCCAATGGTGCATTATCAGGTATGCGGATTACGAAATCCTCATTTACCGCAATATTATCGGAGTAACCGCCGAGCGTGTTTTTGCCTTCATCCTCCCAATCTGCGGAATTGTAGGTGTAAACAGTTTTCCCGTTCTGACAATATTGCTCCTGTCCGGCTTTACACATATCGCACTCTCCGCAGGCGTTTACCATACAGCCGACCCCAACATTGTCGCCGACCTTAAATTTAGTTACATTGTTTCCTGTACGGGTAATTTTACTGATAATCTCATGCCCCGGCAGGCACGGATATACGGAACGCTCCCAATGATTGAAAACATAATGTATATCGCTGTGGCAAATGCCGCAGTAGAGTATTTCAATCAGAACGTCGTTCTCGCCGACAGGTTTGCGCTCAAATGTATAAGGAATCATCTTTCCTTCACTGTCCATTGCTGCATACCCTTTACTATGGATATGACCATTATGCGAATGTCCGTCCCGGGCATTCGATGTATTGCATATTGTACACATAACTATAAATATTAAAAGTATCTTTTTCATTTCCTATCTCTTTGATTTTTAATTAATATTACAAAATTACAGGGCATTTCATGTTTTATACTTAACCAAATCAAGGAAATAACTATCAATTCCTCTGATTCCCACTTTCACTTATAAATCTTTCACTCAAATACCGAAATTTGTATAAACGAAAGCGAATAAGGTTATGGACGAAATAATCCGGGTAGACGAAATAATCCGGTATAATCAGTTAATGGGTGTGGAAACTCAGCATCCGTTGGTAGGGATGATAGACTTTTCCAAGATTGAACCTATCCGTAATTCGCGCAAGCTGTACGGATTCTATGCGGTATTCCTGAAAGGTGTTTGCGGAGAAATCAAATACGGACGCAGCCGGTATGATTATCAGGACGGAACCATGCTTTTTGTGGCTCCCGGTCAGGTAATGGGTGCGGCTGATGACGGTGAGTTTTTCCAACCTACCGGACATCTGCTGATGTTTCATCCCGATCTGTTACACGAAACTTCATTGGGAAAGACGATAAAAGATTACACTTTCTTTTCCTACGAATCCAACGAAGCATTACACCTTTCGGAAAAGGAAAGAAGCATTATTCTCTACAGCTTCGAACGGATACGCTCCGAATTAACACATCCTATCGACAAGCATAGCAAACCTTTACTGGTAGATAATATTAAACTGTTACTGGATTACTGTACCCGTTTTTACGACCGTCAGTTCATCAGCCGTGAAACGGTAAATAAAGATATATTGGTACGTTTTGAAAAACTGCTGAATGATTATTTTGCTTCGGATAAACCCGAAAAGATAGGCGTGCCGACTGTACAATATTGTGCCGATGAACTCAATCTTTCGGCAAATTATTTAAGCGACCTGATACGCAAGGAAACAGGCTCAACTGCGCTTAAATTAATTCACGCTCGACTAATAGAGGAAGCGAAATATATTATTTCGACTACTGACAGGAATTTATCGGAGATAGCTTACGGACCGGGATTCCGGTACCCGCAGCATTTTACCCGTTTCTTTAAACAGAATATGGGGTGTACGCCTAATGAATACCGAGTTCAGATCATCTTGTAACTGTCTCTCTTTATAGTCAAAACACATAGTTGTTAGGGTCGTTGATTGACATAAATAACTCAACAGTCTCTGCATCCGGATGTAAAAAGAAGAGGTTTTTACCTGTATCAGGTTCAATAATTTCGGCCCTATCTGCATCGGAAAGGGAAAAATCGAAAATGTCGAAATTCTCTTCGATGTGTTCTATATTTTATAGAAACTTCTTTTCTTTCAATCCCTCTGATATCAAGTCTGCAATTTCTACATTATTTATGTCGAAAAAAGGGAAAGTGTTTATCTCCATGTAACCCAGATGAAATGCAAACAGAAAGCATTTATTTATGGATAAACTGTACAGACAAGAAGGTACAAACAAATTCCATGGATTTCTTCCGATTGCGTCATTTATAGTTCCGAATCCGTTACCCTCCCTTTTTCTTACTGTTCTACTTTTGTCCCGGTAAATATAAACCGGTAAAGATGAAACAAATAATATTAATGGCATACTTCACCGTATGCTTTCCTTCCCTTTGGGCACAAAACCAACCGGAAAGCTACATTCGGGAAGGATTGGAAAATAACGAGAGTATTCGACAACAGAAGTTTGCCCTGCAAAAAAGTTGGTATGCTTTAAAGGAAGCCAAGTCATTGTTTTTCCCGACGATGACAACCGGAGTTTCCTACAATTTGTCTGACGGAGGACGAACAATCGCTATTCCGGTGGGTGATATGCTTAATCCTGTATACACTACACTCAATCAATTGACAGGCACAGAAAACTTTCCTCAGGTAAATAATATGGAAGAGCAACTCAATCCAAACAACTATTACGATGCCCGTTTACGCTTTTCCCTGCCTGTCTTCGATGCAGAAATTTATTATAACAAGGAAATAAAAAAACATTCGATTCAGCTGGAAGAGATTGAATTACGATTATTCAAAAGGGAACTGGTCAAAGAAATAAAAATAGCCTATTATCAGTTTGCACAAGCAAAAGAAGCTGTCGAAATCTACCGCCAAGCACTGTCATTGGCTGAAGAAAACCTTCGTATCAATCGCTCCCTGCACCGGAATGAAAAAATCAATTATACTACCGTACTCCGCAGCGAAAATGAAGTGACTAAAGCCGAAACCATGCTTGCATCCTCTTTGGTCATACAACAAAACAGTTCCGCTTATTTTAATTTTCTGCTCAATAAACCATTAGATAGCGAGATTATTTGTGAACTTCCGCTTGTGCACCGGGAGATATTATCAACGTCCGGTGAACGGGAAGAATTAAGTAAACTCAATACAGTACAAACCGTATTAATACTGAACAAAAAACTGAACAAGTCATTCGTTTATCCCAAACTAAGAACATTTGTCGATGTCGGTTCACAAGGCTTCGAATGGAAAATCAATAATAAAACCGCTTATTATCTTTTCGGGATATCCCTCGAATGGAACTTTTCCTTAGGAGGAAAGGATATTCATAAAGTTAAACAGGTCAGGATAGAACAAGAGAAACTGAAATCCCGGATCAAGCAAGTAG
>DAIPZX010000180.1:0-5255 GCA_036781995.1 Massilibacteroides sp.
ATCAGATGCAACCTCTTTTTTCTGTTTTAAAGGAAAGTCTGAGACAACACCTTTTTTATCTATTATCGATATCTTATTCGTATCATAACGAAATCCAGCACCTTTTTCTCTCAAAGAATTTAAAACAATGAAATCCAGATTTTTTCGCTTCAGCTTATTAATAGCATGCTCTTTTTCATCATTTGTCTCCAAGGCAAAACCAACCAGTATCTGTTTGTCTCTTTTTATTGCCCCCAAAGAAGCAGCTATATCCTTATTCGGTAGAAGTTGCAAACAGAATTCGCCGGAGGTTTCCCGTTTAATTTTTTCTTCCAGGCTATGGGCAGGTTTGTAATCCGCTACAGCAGCACAAAGTATAGCAGCATCCGCATCCGAAAAAGCCAACATGGTCGCATCATACATCTGGTCTGCCGACTCCACATCTATGCGTTTCACATGAGGGTGAGAGATTGTTTCTGCTACAGGACCGGATATTAAAATCACCTCCGCTCCCCGTTCAGCACAAGCTTTTGCTAATGCATACCCCATCTTACCGGAAGAATAATTACCTATATAACGTACAGGATCTATCTTTTCATATGTGGGACCGGCTGTTATTACAATCTTTTTTTTTTGAAGGTCTTTTTTTTCTGCGAAAAAGTCTTCCAAAACCCGTATGATGTTATCCGGCTCCTCCATTCGTCCCTTTCCCGTCAGATGGCTCGCCAATTCACCTTCCGCAGGTTCAATTATATGATTTCCGTAAGTTCGCAGACGGTCTAAGTTTTGTTGCGTTGCAGGGTGAGCAAACATATCTAAGTCCATTGCCGGAGCGACAAATACCGGCGCTTTACATGAAAGGTAAGTCGTGATCAACATATTATCAGCAATGCCGTTAGCCATCTTTCCGATTGTAGCAGTTGTAGCAGGAGCGACTAACATGGCATCAGCCCAAAGCCCGAGATCAACATGACTATTCCACGTTCCATCCCTGTTGGAGAAAAATTCACTGATAACGGGGGCATTGCTCAATGCAGAAAGAGTCAGTGGAGTTATAAATTCTTTTCCGGCAGGCGTAATAACAACCTGCACCTTTGCTCCTCTCTTTACCAATCCTCGAATCAGATAAGCAGCTTTATACGCAGCGATACTACCTGTTACTCCTAATATAATATTCTTACCTTTAAGCATTTGAGACTGTTTGTTTGAGAAATTATAATCTTAATCTCAGGATATCACGCGCAGCCTGCCAGTCAATATCCGCCTGTTCACCCAGTTTCCAGTCCATTTCGCGAACGTGTTCCACAAGAGCAGCCAAATCATTCTCCTGTATGCCGAATTCAGACAAACGGGTACTGAAACCCATTGAACGAAAGAAACCTTCAACGGCGTCTATCGTCTCATCAACCATTTCAGTTTCAATACCGGGCATTATATTAAAAACAGAAGTGCCGAGAGAAATAATCTTCTCTTTTTTCTCTTTTTTCTTATACTCCATGACGCCGGGCAATACCACGGCAAGTGTCTGGGCATGGTCCAAACCAAACAAAGCAGTAAGTGAATAACCGATACGGTGAGACGACCAATCCTGTGGCACACCCTGTCCAATCCACGAATTTAAAGCATTGGATGCAGCCCACATCAGATTGGCGCGAATATCATATTCTTTTGGTTTTTTCAGCACCTTCAATCCTTCTTCTTTGATTATACGCATCAACGATTCTGCAAAAGCATCCTGCACCCGGGCATTGACCGGATAAGTCAAATATTGTTCTATCACATGAATAAAAGAATCCACTACCCCATTAGCTACCTGACGCAGAGGCAGGGAATAAGTTACTTCCGGATCTAAAATAGCAAATTGCGGAAAAACAAAAGGTGATGCAAATCCCAGCTTTAATTTAGACTCGCTTCGGGAAATAACAAAGCGCTCATTCATTTCCGACCCCGTGGCGGCCAAAGTCAGGACACATCCCAAAGGTAAAGCGGCATTGATCGCTACTCCTTTTTTCAAGATATCCCATGGATCTTCTCCTTCATAACGCGCCGCTGCCGCTATAAATTTTGCAGCATCAATTACCGAACCACCTCCTACAGCCAAAAGAAAATCTATTTCTTCTTCTTTTACCAGCTCGACCGCTTTCATGCAGGTATCATAATCCGGATTCGGTCGTATTCCTCCGAACTCGAAAGTTTCAAAACCGTCTAAAGCACGCTTTACCTGATCATAAACTCCATTCTTCTTGATACTGCCGCCACCGTAAAGAATCAATACCTTGCCGCCTACAGGCAACTGATCCGTCAATCGGCTTATCATTCCTTTTCCGAAAATAATTTTTACCGGATTACAAAACTCAAAATTATTCATCTTCTTACTTTGAATTAAATCCTTTCAGTTTGATCTCTGTCAATATACGTTTTGTATTTAATGGGAAATCTCCATTCATGATCCAGCCATAATAACCGGGGTCTGTTTGCAAAACATCTGCCACTAAACGACCTTTGTATTTTCCAAAATTAATGACCTCCTCTCCTTTATCGTTGTAGACCATACGACCTGCAAAATCCACATTATTCGTAAAACTGGAAAATTTAGAAAGGAAATTTATATCATTTTCCAAATCAGCGTAACGATCTAATTGAGCCTTCAACACTTCATACGTAGCCATTGTATCGGCCTCAGCCGTGTGCGCATTTTCTAATGTCTTATCACAATAAAATTTATACGCAGCAGCCAATGTGCGTTGTTCCATTTTATGAAAGATCGTTTGCACATCAACAAGCTTACGCTTATTAAAGTCTACATCCACCTCGGCACGCAAAAATTCTTCTGCCAATAATGGAATATCAAAACGATTTGAATTATAACCCGCCAAATCACAACCTTCGAGCTGAGCAGCAAGAGATTTTGCTATTTCTTTAAAAGTAGGGCAGTCTTTTACATCCTCATCCGATATGCCGTGAATCGCAGTAGACTCAGGAGGGATAGGCATACCGGGATTGATCCGGCGTGTCTTTGATTCTTCTTTCCCATTGGGATAAACTTTCATAAAAGAGATCTCAACGATTCGATCTTTCACGATGTCAATCCCCGTGGTTTCCAGATCGAAAAACACCAACGGATTCTTCAAATTCAATTGCATTATATTCTTTTTTGTCTTATTTAATTATTTAGCATCATGGGCATTAGCAACATCAGCAAATCTTCATTTTCCTCATTTTCTGCCGGTACTATTGTTCCCGCACGAGTCGGGTCTGCCAATTCAAGAACGACCTCTTCTGATGATATATTCGCTAATATTTCAATCAGATAAGTCGCTTTAAATCCGATTTTAAGTTCAGGATCCACATATTGACAAACTATTTTTTCTTCCGCTGATGTGGAAAAATCAATATCCTGAGCAGAAACAATCAACTGGTTATCCAGCAGATGAAGCTTCACCAAACTACTTGCCGGATTAGAAAATACAGCAACACGTTTCATTGCATTCAGAAACGACACACGGTCTATCGTGACTTTATATGGATTTTCCTGTGGAATTACACTGTTATAATTAGGGTAGCGTCCTTCTATCAAGCGACAAACCATCTCGAAATTAGGACAGGTAAAATAAGCGTTGTTTTCATCAAACTTTATCAGGACTTCTTCCTGTTCCCTTGCCAAAACAGAACGAAGCAAGTTGGCCGGTTTTTTAGGTAATATAAAAGCAGCCCTTTCTTCGGCTTTGATAGAATAATTCCTCAATCTGGCCAATTTATGTCCGTCTGAAGCAACAAAAGTCAGATTATCCGTATTGATATCAAAATAAATACCATTCATTACCGGACGAAGTTCGTCATCTGCAGTAGCAAACAAAGCGCGTCCAAGTCCACTCAACAGCATCTGAGCATCTATCTGAATAGAAGTTACATTCTCGCCTACCGGCTTTTGCTGCGGATAAGTATCACCACGCTGCCCTATAAAACCATACTGTCCATTTTGGAAATGAATAGAAACCTCCATATTGTCGTCATTAATGCTAAAATGCAAAGGCTGCTCAGGAAGCTCTTTTAATGGATCAAGCAATATCTTGGCCGATATGGCAAACAAACCTGTCCCTTCCGCATTCATTACATCCGCAGAAGTGACCAACCGGGTTTCAGAGTCTGATGCCGTTATTGTTAACTTGTTTCCCTCCAGATTAAAAAGAAAGCTATCCAGGATAGGCAAAGAATTTTTCGAAGCAATCACTTTACTTATTGATTGCAAACGAGACAATAATGCTGTGCTTGATACATCAAATTTCATATCTTATCTATTTATATTGTTTTTGTCTGATTTTTTATTGTTACGCCAATTAATAACAAAAACAAAATTAAGAAATAAATCCATTTTCCCTATTGATTGAGATCACAAATATTCACCTATAGAAAAAGCCCTCTTCTGTATCAAACAAAAGAGGGCTCGTCCTGATATTTTTAGCCTGATTATTTTGCGAAATGATCTTTAACAGCTTCGTTAGGAATCATTTCTTCCTGAAAGATATAAGCTCCTGTTTTGGGAGACTTAACCATCTTAATCACTTTTGAATAGGTGCGTCCGTCACCTTTCTTAAATGTTGCAACCGCTTTCTTTGCCATTGTTTAATCTCCTTATTACTTAATTTCTTTATGAATAGTCATTCTCTTCAAAATAGGATTGTATTTTTTCAATTCCATTCTTTGAGTTGTATTTTTTCTGTTCTTTGTTGTTATATACCTTGAAGTTCCCGGCATACCACTTTCTTTATGCTCAGTACATTCCAATATAACCTGGATTCTGTTACCTTTTGCTTTCTTAGCCATTTCTTTAGTCCTCCCAAATTATGCGTTTAAATACCCTTTTTCGGCAGCCATTTTAATGGCAGCTTCAACGCCTACCTTGTTAATCGTACGCAATCCTGCTGCCGACACGTTCAGGCTGATCCAACAATCCTGTTCTACCCAATAGAACTTTTTTCTAAACAGGTTAACATTAAATTTACGTTTCGTTCTTCTTTTAGAGTGAGAAACGTTATTGCCAACCATTGCTTTTTTTCCGGTAATCTGACAAATTTTGGACATCTCTATCTTAATTTTAATATTATTCTAACAAAAACTTACGGCCAGGTTTATTTCCGAATGTACTTCATACACATACACATCAGTATAAACACCCCATAAATCGATTATCTTCTTACTGAACTAGCATCACGCACAGAATCAAAGACGAGAAACACACGAATCACAACAGAATCCGCATCTTTCGGAGCGCAAAG
>DAIPZX010000181.1:0-5241 GCA_036781995.1 Massilibacteroides sp.
TATTATTTTCAGTATTAGAGCCGGCAAAGGAGAGATTTGATTTGAGTCTTGCGTACCATCCCCATTGCTTACCTATTGAGCCAAAGCTTATTCCAAAAGGCGCTTCAATCGAATGGGCATAACCGATAAAAAACGTAGACTGCCTTTCCTCTTTTAATGTAACTTGCTCATATAATCCTGTTAAGTCTGTATTCTCAGACAGATAAGAAAAGCGTTGAGTCCAATAAGACGCCAGCGTTTTATTTTGAGGCACGCCGATTCCTTCCTTATGATAATAAATCAGGTTTCTGATGGCAGTTGTATCATTTTCCGCACTTTTGGCAGTCAGGCAGTCATAGCATTTGGATACTAAAGAGCGCATGGATATTCTCATTTCCGGTTTCTCTCTCCAGATCTGAGTGATTTTAACGATACTGTAAAGATCACAATTCACTACTCCTTCTTCATACCACATTTTGGCATCGCTATAATTCGCGCGCGCCATCGCTTCATCTCCTTTTTTATTATATTCAGTTATTTGTTGCCCTGTTGCTGAAAAAGCAACAAAGCTAAGAAATAGTAATATCCAGCCTTTTTTCATTTATTGTTAATAATAAGTTAAGCCACTTCCTAATAATTCTCCGGTTTCGCTATAAATATCAAACAAATGATCTTCCCGTTCAAAAGCACGTCCTTTCTCACTTCTGCCTACAGTAATGTATTGGCATGGGATTATTTCTTCGGCTTTGTCATTAATCGCACCGTAACGATTCGTTTCTTTATTGGTGACGATTCTTAAATTGCCAAAGCTCATTTTAAACTCGTACGATTCCATTTTCTGTGCGATCTTATTCTCAGCTTCCTTCAGATCACAAGAAATCAGTAATCGAACAACCTCTTCTGTAATATGTATAGCTTTTGCGTCTGTGAGGTCTTTTCTTGCTCCCTCAAAGTCAAAGATATTTATTTTCTCCTTACCGGAAGCTATAAGTTTATTATAATTTAATTCATTTTCAGCAGATGAGGGTTCGGCAGGTATCAATTCGGTTTCTTGCTCCTTTATCTCTTGCTCCTCATTTTCTGCCGGTAAAGACTCCTTTTCTTGTTCATCATCTTTTGTTTCCGGCTTTTGTTCAGGTTCTTCTGCTTTATTTTGCGGTGTGTTTTCTTCCGCATCGTCTTCTGTTGTTATAGCTTCGCTTTCAACTAAAACGGGAGATTCGTCTACAGGATAATCTTCCTTTGTATCTATGTGTTGGTTGGGTACAGAGGCTAATCCGTTTTGTGCGGAATTTTTTTGAACGATAAAAACTACCGCTGAAAAAACCAAAACGAACAATACAGCGAAAATACTTGTCAAAAGCTTCTTTTTTTTCTTTTTATTCGAAGGTAAAGGAGGTGTGTTTTCTGTTTTATCTCCATTTTGAGGGAAAAATATGGTTTCATCTCCTACTTCTACATCTTGATGAATTTCCTGAAGCGTATTTTTTACGGCCGGTTCTTCGGGAGGAATATCCAGCGCATCCAACATCTCTTTTGCTGACTGAAAACGTTTTTCCGGCATAATCTCCATTGCTTTCAGAATCGCGGCTTCTGTTTTGGGCGTGATTGCCGGATTAATCTCAGAAGGCTTTGTTAGTGAACGGGTAGCTCTTAATATAGACTCAGTAGGTATCTTTCCTGTAATCAGGTTGTACATGGTAGCTCCCAAAGAATAGATATCAGGGCAAGGTGAAAAGGTTTGTGTCCCTTCATCATCGTATTGTTCAATGCAGGCAAACCCTTTAGAGAGCGTCAGCATAGTCGTGCTTGTCTCCTGTGACGCAATATCATATCGTTTACTCACGCCAAAGTCTATCAGGCGGGCATTATCGTTTTTGTCAATCAGAATATTGCCGGGCTTAATATCCAGATGTAAGATGTTTTTCTGGTGTACAAATGATAGAGCCTCTCCTATTTGCCGGGTATATTTAAGTATCCTGTTCTCCGGCAGTACGCCATTTGTATCCAGCATGTATTTCAAGGAGCATCCGGAGATATACTCCATGACAATATAAGCGGTGTTATTTTCTTCAAAGACTTCTAATACATTAACTATATAGGGATGGCTGACATCAGAGAGTATTTTGGCCTCTTTGATTAGCTTCTCTTTAAATTTTGAAAAAAGAATCTTTCCCGTTTCCGAATGAACCAGAACCGCGTTAGTTTCCGGATCACGAAAACAATAGTCTTTAAAAAAATATTCCTTAATACACACAGGTACTTCTGTGGTGAGCGCACCTAACGAACCTTTCACTTCCGTAAACCACACACCATTATAAGTTATGCCAAAACCACCTTGGCCAACTACATGTTTTAGCTTGTATTTTCCTTTTTGAAGTATATATCCGTTAGGAAGATTCATACCTTTACTGAGATTTAACAGCCAAAAATACGTTTTTTAAATTAAAGAATAAAAGAATGATAGGATATTTTGTGTTATCGTCTTGCTGTCGCTCACGTGTTTTACAGGGATGATATAAAAGGAAAAATTATCTTTGGTCTTTCCATTGCACTTTTCAATCAGGATATCTTTACAATTTACCGCAGCGTGCGTTCCATCAAATAATTGACACAACTCATCATCGTTAAATTGTTCCAGCAATCCGTCTGTACAAATAAATAAAAAGTCTCCATCCTGTATATCGGTTAATATGTTTACTTCGGCTTCTGTCGGATTGTAACTGCTTTGTATCGCTTTGAGAATAACATTCCGTTGCGGATGCGTCCGCATATCCTCTTTCTTAATCATATTCAGCTTATAAAGAGAATTAACGAGCGAATGATCTTCGGTCTGGTGCAATATTTTCCCTTTTCTGAACTGATAGATCCGGCTATCTCCGATATGAGCTACCACAACGCCTTTATTCCCGATGTAAACCATCGCCAATGTGGTTGCCATACCTGACGCTGACGGATTGTTTTTTACGTATTCACGAAAATGGACTTCGGTAAATTGTAATGCTTTACTGATTGTTTCAGCATCCATTTCTCTTTCGGAAAAGGAAGACAGATAGGTTTGAAACAGGTCACACGCCATAAAACTGGCCACTTCCCCTTTGTTGGCGCCTCCTACTCCATCACAAACAATAAATAATTGCTGATTCGTGTTGACCACTTCCGGAACAGGGTATATAGAATCTTCATTATTGACCCTTCCTCCTTTTTCTGAGGCAGCATAAGGTTGTCCTATCTTTATACGCATACTATACTTATAATAACATTTATGCTTTAAATCGAAGACTGGTCCTGCCTATTATGATTTCATCATTATCATGCAATACGACCACCTCTCCGGCTTCAAGATACTTGTTATTATATAACGTACGGTTTTTGCTGTTATTGTCAGAAAGATAATGTTTATATCCTCCTTTGGGATCTTTTTTTATTTCTATGCTGATATGGTTGCGGCTCATTAACTTGTCGTTTGTCTCCACCGGACAGGTAACATCAGACGATGCTGATTTTCGACCGATGGTAATCAATCCTTCGTGTAATGGGAAAACTTGTTCGACCGTACCCACACCGGCAGAAACAACAATAGATCCCAATCCGGTCTTTAGGGGCGTTAGTAAAACCGTATCAGACGTATTATCCCCGTTTCCTTTTGTATTTAAAAGGGAAACAGGGATTGACTTTTTGCATTTCGGGCATTTAAATGAATTTATTCCCTCCGGCAATTTGGTTTCATCTACTTTCAGTCCTACCTGACAGTATGGACACTTTAACGAAATCATAACATCATGGAAATATCCGTATCATCAATTATAATGTCTGATGAAATGATATCTGTCATATCCGGATCAGATAGCATGATTGTATCGTCTGCCAAAGTTATAAAATCACCCTCCATCGCATCGTTATCAATAGAAACGGCAGCCAACAAATCTCCATCATGATCAATATCAATGATTACAGCATTGTTTTGCATGTCTTCCATGTCATGATCTATTGTAACGAAAGTGTATTCTGTATCCTTTCTCATAACAAATTATATTATTTCTGATACAAAACTATGAAAAGTTATCCATTAAATAGAGCCGTTGTTCTCGCTAATAATCAAAGGGTTGGATTTCTTGTACAAAAGTCGCGTTTTTGGATACAAAACCATTATTCTTTGACCCATTTAGCCTTACAGGAAGGACATTGTTTCTTGTTTGCCAAAGACTCCCAGGGAATCTCTCCCAGAAAAGCGCCACATTTAGGGCACACATAGTTGATTTTGAAATTATCGGCGAGTATTTGAAGTTGCAGAGGTACTTTAGAGGCTTGTTTTGCTCCCATATAAATACCAATCGTAGGCGCCAGAATAGTTATAAACAAGCTGATTCCGAACATTTCCGGACTACCTTTCCCCAAAAAACCGATTGTTACTCCTATTATACCGGGTAAAGCAAATGGAAGAGATTGGAATAGTCTGGTTTTTAATTGATTAGATGATTGTATTTTTACTTTTTCTTCAATATAAGATTGATAGATTTTCTTTAGCTTCTCGAACTCTTCACTATAGTTGTTATTGGCATGCAGAAGATCGTTGAGTGAATAGGTGTCGCTGTTTCCGAACCTGATCCGGTCAGACGAGGTAATGTTTTTTTTTAATATCTGAATCTCATTAACAAACGTGCCGTTCGTAGAGTTTAAATCTTCCAATATCCATCCGGCTGATCCGTCAGTATATAAACGGGCATGGTTACGACTGACAGACGAGTTGTCTATCACCAGGTCATTTTCCTCCGCTTTACCTATATTTACAATCATTCTTCGTTATCCGGCTTGTTTATTTCTTTTTCCAGAGAATCTTTCAAGACTTTTAAGGGGTCTTTTGAAACGATTAATTCCCGGGGTTTCCCGTCAGACGACAGCAGTAATAGTTTTTGTTTGGGTAAGTTAATCTGTAATATGTGATTTTTGTTTATTATATGACTTTTTCCCACACGCATTAAAATATGATTACTCCCGGACACCTGTTTCTCCAGAATATCTTCAATTTTTCCAATGTTTATAGCAAAGGTAAACTGAATGCCATTCGATAAAAAGAGTTTTGTATAATTCCGGTCTGCTTCAAAAAAGAGTATTTGTCCTATTTTTATCCGCAATAACTCATCTCTTGTCTTAATAATCAAATACCTCTCCATCTTTATTTGGATAATTATCTTTTTAATTCAAACCAAACACAAAGGTAGTTTTTTAATAGTTAAAACCAAAATCAATTTTAGAAGCTGT
>DAIPZX010000182.1:0-5213 GCA_036781995.1 Massilibacteroides sp.
TTTTATTATCTTTACAGATATAACCAACAGTTTCACAGCTGTATAAACACTTACAAACATGGATAATCGCTTCTTGGCACTTATAGAGAACAGCATTAAAACCTACAAGGATTTACCTGCATTTTCTGATTATAACGGGAAGACTTATACGTTTACGGACGTAGCAATCGAAATCGAGAAGTTCCAGATCATCTTAGAGCATGCCGGAATCCAGAAAGGAGATAAAGTAGGATTAGTCGGGCGTAACTCCTCTCACTGGGCAATCTGTTTTTTTGGGACACTTGCCTATGGCGCTGTTACGGTTCCTATATTGCATGATTTTACACCGGAAAACATTCATCATATCGTTAATCATTCCGAGGCAAAGGTCTTGCTGGTCGCCGGAAGCAACTGGGAGCATTTAGACAAGGCGCAAATGCCGGGCGTAGATTTATTCATGTTGCTGGATGATTTTTCTGTTATCTCGGCTGTAAAACCAAACATTGCGGAAGTGTGTGCCAATATCGATTCTTATTTCCGGCAAAAATTTCCGGATTCATTTTCAGTTGAAAATATAAAATACCATATCGAAGAGCCTGAAGAACTTGCCGTATTAAACTATACGTCAGGAACAACAAGCAATTCCAAAGGGGTGATGATTCCCTATCGCAGTTTATGGAGCAACACACAGTTCGCCTACGATCGTCTTCCTTTCATCAATCCCGGAGATCATATCGTTTGCATGCTTCCTATAGCCCATATGTATGGACTCGCTTTCGATATTTTAAATTCGGTGAATAAAGGATGTCATGTTCATTTCCTTTCGCGCACACCGAGTCCGAAGATTGTCGGAGAGGCATTCGCCACCATACGTCCGGCATTGATTCTGGCGGTTCCTTTGATTATAGAAAAAATTATTCGGACCCGTGTATTCCCTGAACTCCAAAAACCGGTCATCCATTTACTATGGAATACGCCTTTGCTCAATAAGGTTATAAAGAAAAGGATTGCCGGCAAACTAAATCAAGCCTTTGGCGGTAATTTAAACGAATTGGTCATCGGTGGCGCCGCAATCAACAAGGACGTAGAGAACTTTCTTCACGAAATCAAATTCAAATACACGATCGGTTATGGCATGACGGAATGCGCTCCGTTGATTACTTACGAGCAATGGGACACGTTCAAGCCGGGTTCGGTAGGCCGTATTGTTGACCGTATGGAAATGAAAATCGACTCTCCGAATAAAAAAGGCATAGGCGAAATAGTAGTGAAGGGCGCCAACCTGATGCTTGGTTACTATAAAAATGAAGAAGCAACGGCTTCTGTTCTGCAAGCAGACGGCTGGATGCGCACAGGAGATCTGGGAATTATTGACGAGGATGGCTTCCTCTATATTCGCGGGCGTAATAAAACAATGATATTAAGCAGTAACGGACAGAACATCTATCCGGAAGAGGTCGAAGACAAACTGAATAATATGCCTTATGTTGCCGAGTCATTGGTAGTTTCCAGTCAAGGAAAATTGCTGGCGCTAATCTATCCGGATTGGGAAGCTATAGATAAAAATCATATCGACCATAAGAACGTGGATTCTTTGATGCAGGAGAATGTAAATCAACTAAACAAACAAATCCCGGTTTATTCAAAAGTTTCAGGATTCAACATCCAGCAACACGAGTTTGAAAAAACGCCTAAAAGAAGTATCAAACGTTATCTGTATCAGGCACCCGAAGCCTGATATGGGAAGGAAGCAGCCGTCTTGACACGGAAAATTATACATATAGACATGGATGCATTTTATGCGTCTATTGAACAACGGGACAATCCCGGTTTCAGAGGAAAGCCGGTAGCAGTAGGTTACGCCGGACTGCGAGGAGTGGTTGCTGCCGCCAGTTATGAAGCTCGAAAATTCGGCGTGCATTCCGCCATGCCTTCCCAAACAGCGCTGAAGAAATGTCCGCATCTCATTTTCACTCCCACCCGATTCGATGTATATGAGTCTGTTTCCGGACAGATTCACGCGATTTTTCATGAATATACGGATTTGGTGGAACCTTTATCTTTAGATGAAGCGTTCTTAGATGTGACTGTCAACAAAAAAAATATGCCATCAGCAACTCTGATCGCAAAAGAAATAAAAGCTCGCATTAAAGAAGTGACCGGACTTACGGCATCCGCCGGCGTATCCAACAATAAGTTCTTAGCTAAAATAGCCTCCGATTTCAATAAACCGGATGGTTTATTCACAGTCAGACCCGATGAAGCGGAGAAGTTTGTTGAACAATTAAAAATAGAACGCTTTTTCGGCGTAGGTAAAGTCACCGCAACGAAAATGCATACAATGGGAATCTACACCGGAGCCGACTTAAAGCAATTTTCAGAAGAAGAATTATATACACATTTCGGCAAAGCCGGCTATAGTTACTACCTATACGCCAGAGGAATAGACAACCGGGAAGTAGAGGCCGAACGCATACGCAAATCCGTTGGAGCCGAAAACACGTTCGGAGAAGATATCGGAGATATCGAACGCCTGCTGGAAGAACTGCACGAAATACGCGACACGTTATGGGAACGCATCGAAGAGAATGAATTCGTCGGAAGGACATTAACTTTAAAAGTCAAATACGCAGATTTCCGGCAAATAACGCGTAGTGTTACTCCTATTCATCCCTTTGCAGACAAGGAACTATTGACCGGCTACTCGGAAGACTTATTGAAAAGCATAGATATGACCTTAAAGAAAGTCAGGCTGCTCGGTTTGTCCGTCAGCAATGCAATGATGGAGAATTCCGCTTATATCCAGCTGGAAATTCCATTTGATTGGGATTATTAAAGACATCTTCCTATTTTTGCATTTCACTTCTGATAAAAACAGCATGTCTTTAAAAATAATACATACAGCAGACTGGCATTTAGGACAAACTTTCTCCGGTTACGACCGGGAAGAAGAACACGATGCTTTTCTGAATTGGCTGACCGATACACTTGAAGCACAACAAACGGACGTCTTACTGATTGCCGGAGATATATTTGATGTAGCCAATCCGTCTGCTACGGCACAGCATCGTTTCTTTCGTTTCCTGAAAGAGGCTAAAGCCAAATGTCCGCATCTGCAAATCGTCATCACTGCCGGAAATCATGATTCGGCAGGTCGTCTGGAGGCGCCTTCTCCTTTGCTGGAAGAGCTCAACACGACCATTTCCGGTTTTGTCAGACGAACAGATACAGGAGGGATCGATTATGATTCGCTGTTATGCCCCTTATATAATAAGGCAGGAGAAGAAGAGGGTATTTGTCTTTGCGTGCCTTATCTGAGACAAGGGGATTATCCTCCTGCGGAAGAAGGAGAGGAAAACAGTTTCATGGCGGGAGTGGCGCGGCTTTACCAAAAGCTAACAGACTACGCCCAAGAGCGGTTGCAACCGGGGAAAGCACTCATTGCGATGGGTCATTTATATGCCGGCAGTGCGGAATTATCCGAAAATGACAGTAGTGAACGGGTGATAGTCGGAGGTTTGGAATCCGTCCCGGCAGATGCATTTGATGACCGTCTTGCTTATACCGCCTTAGGGCATATTCATAAAGCACAACGCGTAGGAGGAAGGGAGAATATTCGTTATTCAGGTAGTCCTTTGCCTATGTCGTTTTCCGAAATTCGCTATAATCATCAGGTAGTATCCGTACTTATTGAAAAAGGAAAAGCGATCGAGATCACCCCGATTTCCATACCTGTCCACACGGAATTGCTACGCATACCCAAAACACCTCAGTCTCCGGATAGGGTGATCAAAGCATTAAACGCTCTTCCGGATAAAACCGAAACCGGCACACAAGCCCGGCCTTATATCGAAGTAAGGGTATTCCTTAGCGAACCCGAACCCGGATTCCGGCATCGCGTGGACGAGGCTATAAAGAACAAAGCCGTACGGCTTACATCTATCGTTCCCTCTTATCCGAAAAACGAAACTTTGGAAGCTAATTCACCACTCACATTCAGTGATCTGCAAAGTATCTCTCCCGTCACCATGCTGGAACATGCTTTTGCTTCCAAATATGGGAGCGAACTGCCGGAAGAGATCAGAGCGATGTTTAATAATATAGTGCGGGAGGTAAACCAATGAAGATATTAGCTATACGAGGAAAGAATATCGCCTCATTAGAAGGTGAATTTGAAGTCGACTTTACATCCGAGCCTTTGGTGTCTGCCAATATTTTTGCCATATCGGGTCCCACCGGAGCAGGCAAATCCTCTTTGCTTGACACGATGTGTCTGGCTTTATTTGCACGTACGCCCCGAACGGAGCAGGCTAAGGAACTAACTATTCGTCTGAAAGATGTGGGAGATGACGCCTTAGTACAAAGCGATCCGCGCTTCCTGCTCAGAAGAGGAACTGCGACCGGTTATGCGGAGACTGATTTCGTGGCATTAAACGGACACCGTTACCGCGCGCGCTGGTCGGTTAGCCGTGCCCGCGAGAAAGAAAACGGCCGTCTGCAAAATCCGAAACTGATCCTTTTCAACATAGACAAAGACAGTGAAGAGCAAGGCACACGCTCCGACCTGCAACAAAAAATCATTGATTTAATCGGACTTACGTTTGAACAATTTACTCGTTCCGTCCTTTTGGCGCAAAATGATTTCTCCACTTTCCTGAAAGCGGAACAGGGAGAGAAAGCGGCTTTATTGGAAAAATTAACCGGAACGGAATTGTATTCGCAGATATCCAAGCGTATCTATGAAAAGAATACGGAAGCACGCGCCGCATTTGAAATTATACAAACACAGATGGCAGGGATAGAACTTCTTCCGGAAGAGGAGGAAACTCTTCTGAAGCAACGGCACAAAGAAACCGAAACACTATTAAAACAGTTAGAACAGGCAAAAAAAGAATGGCGCGCGCTGAATGAAGCTGTCAGCAGCACGGCTTTATTGGTGCAGAAAAAAGAAGGAGAACAAAAAGAAGCGGAAGAAAGATTAAACAAAGCGATAGCACTCCGAAACAAAGCCCGAACTGTTCTGGAAACGAAGATGAAAGAATCCGTTGCCTTAGAACAGGTTTTGAAAGAGCTCCAACCTCAACTACACGAAGCCCGAAAATCAGACACAGAACTGATCAATGCCAATCAACTTTTAACCGATTGTCAAAAACGGCTGACCGAAGCGGAAACAAAAAACAACGATACACAAAAGAAATTAGAGCATATTACCGCCTCTGTTAAACAAAGCGAAG
>DAIPZX010000183.1:0-5208 GCA_036781995.1 Massilibacteroides sp.
AGACGATTGTCAAAAACAAACTTGCTTTTTTCATGCTAATAAGCTTAAAATAAGATGTATATAACGGATTTGAAAGAAACTCAGCGGCAATATATAAAGAAAATTCTTCACATACAAAAAAAGGGTTCTCAACTGTGAAGTGAGTACCCTCTTTTATAATCTCAAAGAAACTTTATAATTTTATTTCAAAGCAGCTAATGCTTCTTTAATTCTTTTTATTGCTTCGATTAAGTTTTCATCTGAAGTTGCGTAGGAAAAACGGATACATTCAGGAGCGCCAAAAGCTGCGCCTCCTACTGTTGCTACATGACCTACTTCCAGCAAATACATGGCTAAATCTGCTCCATCCTTGATTGTTCGATCGCCGGCTTTCTTTCCATAATACGAACTTACTTCGGGAAACAGGTAGAACGCTCCTTCCGGTACGTTAATTTTGATACCCGGAATATCTTTACATAGGTTGACCACCAAGTCTCGGCGACGTAAAAATGCTTTGCGCATTTCTTCTACGCAGCTCTGATCTCCGTTAAATGCCGCAACGGCTGCTTTTTGTGCGATAGAATTAGGTCCTGACGTATATTGTCCTTGCAGCTTGTTGCAAGCTTTTGCTATCCATAAGGGAGCAGCGACAAATCCGATGCGCCATCCTGTCATGGCATAGGCCTTAGACACTCCGTTTACGACAGCCACTCTGTCTTTGATCGCTTCAAACTGAGCAATACTTTCGTGTTTGCCTACATAGTTAATGTGCTCGTAGATTTCATCCGCGATAACAATAATATTCGGATGTTTCGCGATAACATCAGCCAGGGCTTTCAGTTCTTCTTTGCTGTATACGCTTCCTGTAGGATTAGAAGGAGAACAAAGAATCAGGGCTTTCGTTTTAGGGGTAATCACAGATTCCAGTTGGGCGGCCGTAATTTTGAAATCCTGTTCAATACCTGCCGAGACAATAACGTTTGTTCCTTCTGCCAGTTTAACCATTTCAACGTAGCTCACCCAGTAAGGAGCAGGTACGATCACTTCATCACCCGGACCAATAATGCTGAGAAGGACGTTGCATACAGCTTGTTTTGCTCCGTTTGATACAACGATTTGATCGGCTGTAAAGTCCAGTTGGTTTTCGCGCTTCAACTTGTCAACGATTGCTTTACGTAAATCCGGATAACCGGGGACAGGAGAGTAGAATGAAAAATTCGCATCAATTGCCTTTTTAGCAGCGTCTTTAATATGGTTCGGTGTAAAGAAATCGGGCTCGCCGACGCTTAAGTTTATTACATCAATACCTTGAGCTTTCAGCTCATTGCTTTTTTGAGACATCGCCAATGTTTCTGATGGCGATAAACTTGCTAAACGTTCTGAAACTTGTGTCATATCGTTTCTTTTGTATGAATTATTTTGAAAACAATTTTCGTCATTTAATATTATGAAGTATGTGCCCCATGCGTTCCTTTTTCGTTTTCATATAAAAAGCATTGTATTTGTTTGGGGTTATCTCAATAGGTACATTTTCTACAACAGTTAGTCCGTATGCTTCAAGGCCTACGCGTTTTACCGGATTGTTTGTGATCAGGCGCATTTTACTTACGCCTATGCTGCGCAGAATCTGTGCTCCGACGCCATAGTCGCGCTCATCTGCATTATGCCCTAAATGAAGGTTTGCATCTACCGTGTCTAATCCCTCTTCCTGTAGTTTGTATGCTTTCATCTTTTCCATCAAGCCGATTCCGCGCCCTTCCTGATTCAGATAAACGATAACACCTTTGCCTTCTTTTTCTATTAGGCTCATGGCTTTATGTAATTGTTCTCCGCATTCGCAGCGCATGGAGCCGAAGATGTCTCCTGTTGCACAGGAAGAGTGCACTCGCACAAGCGCCGGTTCATCTTTGTGGATTTCTCCCTTAATCAGTGCGATATGTTCCAGTCCGTTGCTCTTTTGTTTGAAAGGAATCAGATGGAAGTGGCCGAATTGTGTTGGCATATCCACCTCAACGCCTTTTTCTACAATGGATTCGTATTGTAGGCGATAAGCAATCAGGTCTTTGATACAAATAATTTTAAGATCATGTTCTTTCGCTACTTGCATTAGTTCAGGAAGGCGTGCCATTGTTCCGTCTTCGTTGATGATTTCGATTAATGCGCCGGCAGGATAAAGTCCGGCAAGCCGTGCTATATCTACGGTCGCCTCCGTATGCCCGCATCGGCGAAGCACGCCTTTGGAACGTGCCCGGAGAGGACTTACGTGTCCGGGGCGCCCCAGTTCGGTTGGTTTCGTTTTCGGATTGGCAAGGGCAAGGATCGTTTGAGCGCGGTCATACATGGAAACTCCTGTTGTGCAATCATCGCCAAGCTTATCTACTGTTACGGTAAAGGGGGTTTCCAGTACAGACGTGTTTTTGCTGACCTGCATTTCCAGTTCCAGCTCTGCGCATCTTTCTTCCGTGATTGGAGCGCAGAGAACGCCGCGCCCGTATTTCATCATGAAATTAATTTTTTCCGGAGTTACTTTCTCTGCTGCGATAATAAAGTCTCCTTCATTTTCGCGATCTTCATCGTCAACAACAATAAGAAATTTTCCTTCGCGAAAATCCTCTATTGCTTCTTCTATGGTGTTAAATTTATATTCATTCATATCAATTGGGGTGTAATTAACTGTTTTCTTCAACAAAGTTAGGCAATATATCAATACAGATAGTCCTTATTTATTGTGCCGGTGGAATGATCTTAATAATCATGTCGTTTAATTCGGAACAAACCCGTGTTATTGCTTTTATATCGTGTAATAATAGTTTTCGTTGATATAATGCGCCTAAATAAAGAGGTATGCCTAAAGGGAATAATATGCCGAGGGCAGGACCTGTTTTCGCAAGTTTATTCGCGCTCAAAAGGAAATACCCATTGAGGAATGGATAGTCCATCAGTTTGTTTAATATCAAATTTTGATCAGAATTGCCTAATTCGTCAATAATCTGTTCCATTTTTCCCGAAATGTCAGCTATTGGGCTTTCCTTTCCAAATTGCATCCAGTATTTTATATAGTTGAATCGCTTTTTGTTGACTTCTGTATAAGCGGTACATAAGTTTTCGAGTTCAGATAATTTACCAACTAAAGAACGATAATCAGGATCGAAGATAATGACTTCTTTCCTTTCAACTTTTCTTGTAGCCCGTTTGCCAAACAGATTCTTTATCGCGTTGATATAGGTGTCTGCATTCATGATGGTGGAATCATTTACGGCTTTATAGGTGAGGAACATTCCCACCGGAGCAAGCACAAATGAACTTAACCACATGCCCTCCCATTCAATCCAAACCCCATCCCTTGCCATCTTTAATCCGATATTATTTACCATATAGTAAAAAATAAACAGAAAGATAGATATTACGACAGGAGTGCCCAGTCCGCCTTTCCGGATTATTGCACCGATAGGAGCGCCAATAAAGAAGAATATGAGGCAAGAGAATGAAAGCGTAAATTTAGAATGCCATTCCATAACGTGCCGACGTAGTTTATAGGCCTCATCGGCAAGACTGAATGATTTAAAATAATATTCTGATTTTATGTTATCTATTGACGATTTAACACGGCTCAGGATAGCGGCTCTGCTGCTTGGGTTTTCTGCCATAAAGAGGCTGTCTATATCAATCGGGTGAATGCTGTCTGCAATAAGTGCCCAGGTGTTATCTGTCTCTTGTATTTGTGTCTGAGATTGTTCTTCGGAGCTTTGGGGAACTTCAGTTGGCGATTTTGATGTGAACGTCTTCCGGTAAGATTGTTCAACAACCAGGTTGGAGTTCAGATGCCTTATGCTATCTAAGCGCACGCCCATTGAATCGATGGATAGCTGCAGGTTCTCCAAATTTTTGCCCATGAAGTTGTTTTGCAGAAACGACTCATCAGTTCGTGTGAAATTGGCGTCAAAATCAATGAGTAATTCTTTGGTTGTAAATGTTTCTCTTCTGTAAGGAACGGCGCCATTACCCTTGTTGTTGTCGGGCATATTTTGAAAAGACTCCCCGCTGTAGAGTGTGAGAACGAGAAACAGCTTGTCTGCGGATGTTTTTAATCTGCCGGAATCGGCTACGGTTACATCTACTTTTTCAAATCCTTGTGAATAATTATAGATCATGAGGTCTTTGAGTAAGCCGGTTTTGTCTTTCTCGCGAACATAAACATTATAATTAGGAATGTCTTTATAGAATACACCCTCCGGAATATTTAGTTCCGGAGATTTTTGACGCATGGAGTAAAGTAGCGAGTATAGCTTTACTTGCGCTATAGGCATTATATTATTCTGAAAGAAAAAAGCTCCGACACTGACAAACGCAATCAATATAATCAGTGGGCGCATGATGCGTAATAACGAAACGCCGGCAGACTTCATTGCGAGAAGCTCAAGCCGTTCCCCTAAATTGCCAAAAGTCATTAATGAAGCAAGCAGGATAGATAGGGGTAATGCCATAGGCACAGAAAAGATGGCAGCATAGAAAAGCATTTCTCCAAGAACTACCATGTCAAATCCCTTCCCAACCATATCGTCAATATACCGCCAGATAAACTGCATCAACACGATAAACAAACAAATGCCGAAGGTCATGATGAACAACGGTAAAAATGTTTGCAGCATGAAGGTATATAGTCTTTTTATCCTAACCATTTACTGTGAAATTGAAGGAGCAAAGGTAATCCAAAAAACATGAAAAGAAATATTGTCTTTTGTGAAACAACTCTAAATACCTAATGTTCTTTTTAGAACTTCAATTTGCGAGTCCCAAAGGTCAATGGCGTCTTCTTTCTCATTCGGCTCTGCAAAGTCTGTTATTTCTAAGGCAATAGACCCGGTAAGCTCAACCGTATGTATCATAAATTCAAAATAAAAAGGAGCTTCTTCTTCCCAGCGGTAGCGAATGCTTATTTCGGGTTTAATGGAGAGTACCTCCGCTCTTTGTTCTTCTTTATCCCATTTGAATACATATGAATCTCCATCAATCGTTACATCATCGGAAAACCAGGAGGAAAGCCCTGGCGGAGTAGTCAAATGATTCCATAGGCTTTTTTTGGAGACTTTGTCAAAAATATATTCTATGTGAAATTTTTCTTTATTCATGAATAAGGGTATTTTCTAATCCGCAGCAAGGTACGCAAAAGAAATGAAAAGACGAAAATATTCATATAAAAACATCTAAGATTAAAGTGGTTAGTCTGCA
>DAIPZX010000184.1:0-5164 GCA_036781995.1 Massilibacteroides sp.
ATACGCTAAACCAAAGGGATGTTGCGGCTCAATAATCGCTTGGTTTGCTCAAGGGTATATCCTCGGCGATCAGCATATTCGTTTAGCTGTTCCCCATCTATTGTTCCGATCATGAAATACTGTGACTCGGGGTGGGCAAAGTACAGACCGCTAACCGTAGCCGTAGGAAGCATCGCTCCGTTTTCCGTCAAGCTCACACCTATGCGCGACATATCCAAAAGTTCGTCTAACAAATGATTTTGCAACTGATCCGGCAAGGATGGGTAACCTATCGCTGGACGAATCCCCTGATATTTTACGCGAAACAAATCGGGTATGCTTAAATCCTCATCGGCAGCATAGCCCCAGTATTCTTTACGCACCTTTTCGTGCAGGTATTCCGCCACGGCTTCTGCCAGACGATCCGTCAGGCTTTGCAGTAACATAGCGCTGTAGGTATCGCCTTCCGCTTCAAATTCGGCATGCAGTTTATCTGCACCGACACCGGCTGTCACCACAAAGGCACCCACATAATCCGTTCGCCCGGCTGATTCCGGCATAACATAATCCGCCAAAGACTTATAATCCTCCCGGTCTTTCTTTTTCGCCTGCTGACGAAGCACAGGAATCTCCATATCTCCCAAACGAATCATATCATTCCGGCTTGACGCAGGGAAGAAACCGTAAATCGCCCGGCAGTAATCCACCTTCATCCTCACCAGACGGTCGAGCAATTTCTTTACATCGGCAAACAGTTTCATGCCTTCCTCTGCTTTTTCTTTTGCCTCGCCTTCAAACTGATTCAGCCATTCGGCACGGCAAGCATCACAATCGTGCAGGTAAGCCAATTCCGCGTAACGCCCGCTTAACCGCCAAGCGCTAAAAAAGAAATTCCAATGTACATATGGAATAATTTCTTCCAACGGAATAGTCGGAATAACATGTACCCCCATCTGATTTGGTCTCACAGGTGTATAGGCAGACCAGTCAATCTGTTGAGGCAATGATCTTGCTTCTGAAAGTGATATCAATTTCTCTTTTTTATCTTGCAGCGAAAGTCTTAGTTTCTCGTATTCTTCCTTGACGGAATCAATATACTCTTCCCGTGTATCCGGATTGAGTATTTTTGCGGCAACCAAGGGATTTTGCGAAGCGTCCAGCACATGAATAACCGGATGGTCATAATGTGGAGCAATCTTCACCGCCGTATGTAGTTTGGATGTAGTAGCTCCCCCTACCATAATCGGGATGGAAAGACCTGCTTTTTGCATTTCTTTCGCCACATGCGCCATTTCTTCTAAAGAAGGAGTAATTAGTCCGGAAAGACTGACAAAATCCGGCTTTTCTTCAATCGCTTTCTTGATGATTGTTTCCGCCGGTACCATCACGCCGAGATCTATTACCTCGTAATTATTGCAGGCCAAAACGATTGAAACAATATTCTTTCCTATATCATGCACATCGCCTTTGACCGTGGCGAAAACTGTTTTTCCGGTTTTTACACTTCCTCCCACAGCATTATCCGCCTCAATGGCAGGCTGAAGAATAGCTACTGCTTTTTTCATTGTACGGGCAGTCTTCACCACCTGCGGCAGAAACATTTTTCCGGCGCCGAACAGGTCGCCCACCTTATTCATACCACTCATCAAAGGACCGTCAATGATATTTACGGCACGCGGATAAGTCGTTAATGCTTCCCGAAGGTCTTCTTCCAGATGATCTCCTATACCCTTGACCAGGGCATATTCCAAACGCTCTGCCAACGGGAGTTCTCTCCAGGCTTCCTGCCGTTCTTCTGCCACACCGCTCTTTTCCCGGTGAAGCGTCTCGGCGTATGTAATCAGTTCCTCCGCCGCTTCGGGTCTGCGAGCAAGGATAACATCTTCGACGAGGCTACGGAATTCCGGCTCTATATCATCATAGATCACAGAAGAAGATGGATTTACAATGCCCATATCCATACCTTTAGCAATGGCATGGTAAAGAAAAACGGAATGCATCACCTCACGCACATAATCATTTCCACGGAATGAAAAAGAAAGGTTACTAACCCCACCACTCACTTTCGCTCCGGGCAGGTGCTTCTTAATCCATTCGGTAGCTTGTATAAAGTCTAAACCATAACCGTTATGCTCTTCGATACCTGTAGCAATGGCTAAAATATTCGGGTCAAAAATAATATCCTGAGGATTAAATCCGACTTGATCGACCAATAAGCGGTAGGCCCGTTCGCATACTTCGATTTTACGCCGGAACACATCAGCCTGCCCAACTTCATCAAAAGCCATCACCACAACCGCAGCGCCTAATTGCTTCACCCGACCTGCATGAGCAAGAAAATCCGTTTCCCCCTCCTTAAGGCTGATCGAGTTCACAATACTCTTGCCCTGCAAGCACATCAGTCCTTGCTCGATAACGCTCCAGTTGGAAGAGTCGATCATTACAGGCACACGGGCAATATCGGGTTCTGAAGCCATCAGATTAAGGAAGGTGACCATTTCTTTCGCCGTATCAAGCATGCCGTCATCCATATTGACATCAATCACTTGCGCACCGTCTTCCACCTGTTTCCTGGCGATTGTCAGCGCTTCTTCATAGCTCCCCTCCTTGATCAGGCGAAGAAACTTACGCGACCCTGCCACATTGCAACGTTCGCCTATATTAACGAAATTATTTTCCGGCTTTACTTCCAACAGTTCCATACCCGAAAGCCACAGACAGTCCGGTTTTTTTGCCGGAATATGGGGTGCGGCATCTTTAACAATTGCCGGATATCGCCCTATATGCGCAGGAGTCGTTCCGCAGCATCCCCCAATAATATTGACAAGCCCTTCATCGATAAAAGCTTTCACATGAGTTTCCATCGTTTCGGGAGTCTCGTCATATTCACCAAAACTATTCGGCAAACCGGCATTCGGGTAAGCACTGATAAAATAAGGGGCTTTTTGCGCTAATTCCTGTAAGTAAGGTTTCATTTCGGAAGCACCAAATGAACAGTTCAACCCGATACTTACAATCTGTGTATGCTGAACGGAAGCCAGAAACGCCTCCAACGTCTGACCGGAGAAAGTGCGTCCGCCTTGTGCAGCCAATGTCAATGAAAGCATGATCGGCAAGTCTTTACCTTTTTCCTTTAAGGCAGTTTCCGCAGCTTCCAACCCTGCTTTTACATTCAGAGTATCAAAAGTTGTTTCAAACAGCAGAATATCTACGCCACCGTCTATTAAAGCTTCCACTTGTTCTTTATAAGACGTGTACAGGTCGGTATAGGTAACCGCGCGATAGGCGGGGTTACTCACGTCCGGACTCATGGAAGCAGTCTTATTTGTTGGTCCGATGGAACCGGCAACAAATATTTCCCGTCCGGGATGTTCAGCCATATAAGTATCCGCAACCTCTCTTGCCAGAGTTGCCGCCGCTATATTCATTTCACGGACATATTCCTGCATGGAGTAGTCTGCCATCGAAATTTTAGTAGCATTAAAGGTATTCGTCGCGAAGATGTCCGCTCCTGCATCAAGGTATTGCCGGTGAATACTTTTAATAACATCGGGGCGGGTAATACAAAGCAAATCATTATTTCCTTTCAGAGAAGTAGGATAATCCGAAAAACGTTCTCCTCTATAATCTTCTTCCTTCAGATTGAAACCCTGAATCATGGTGCCCATGCCACCATCCAGTATTAAGATACGCTCTTTCAATAATGCTATAAATCTTTTCTTATCCATAAGAATGCTTCAGGTTGTTCATTTTTAAGTAATCATAGCCTCTGCGAAGCCATACAACGACTAACGCGAAAAGAAGTCTGGTTATAATAATCCACAAGAAAGGAATCCCTATCGCTACAAACACCAGGGTATCTTCCAGGAGAGAGTGCGATATCGCCAGATGTATATTTAACAGTTTGCCTGATTCGCGCGTCAGTTTCTTTTCTTCTATTTGTTCGACCATGATACCGCCGCCATAGGCAAGCCCTACCAGATTTCCAACCAGCCAGCAAAAAGAAGTTTCTTTGGGCAGTCCGAAGACTTTCATCAAGGGCGACAGCAGGTTCGATATCCGATTCAGCAAATTAAATTCCACAAGCAGATAATGCAATAACATCAGTGCCGTTACAATAACAGCAATCATCAGCACTACCTGCATGGAAGAGGTAAACCACAAGACAAATACTTGCGACCATGAGTCGCACGTTTCAGCACTTTGTGTCGTCGCGACCATGCCCCATCCGTCTTTCGGCATAATCAGGTTTAAGGTAAACGCGATCACAAACCCCATCAAAATACGCAACGCCGTTATGCCCCAAAACGAAGATCCTGTTTTTGCCTGAATGGATGATTCTACAATCAGATTATGTGCCAGCAAACACATCAAGGCAAGTATGGTAGCTTCGCGCAACCCTAAAGACATGGACGTGATCAGGGCAATCGGAGCATACAAAGGTGTAAAAAGGCTGGTGATATACACAATGGCAGTCTCTCCCGGCAATCCGATCAAAGAAAAGACAGGATAGAAAAATTCGGATATCGTCCCCAACACACCGGAGTACTGCAATAATCTTACAAGCAAAGAAACAGGAAGAATTATTTTAAACAACCACAGACACGTCTTCCCTGCCTTGGGTAACGCTTTCTTAACACAAGACCAAACTCTGTTTATAACCTTATCCATCTTTTACCTTTTAAAGACCCGGTCTATTTCCCGTTTGTCGTCACGAGCCTTGATAGAATCTCTTTTATCGTATTCTTTTTTACCTTTTGCGATAGCCACTACCACTTTAGCCAATCCTTTACCATTAATAAACATGCGGGTAGGAATAATGGTAAAACCATTGTTTTTCGCAGCCGTTTCGATCTTTTTCAGTTCTTTTTTCGTCAATAATAATTTACGATCCCGGCGTGCCGAGTGATTATTATAGGTGCCATAGAAATATTCCGCTATATACATGTTTTTCACCCATAATTCACCTTTCTCGATCAGGCAGAATGTATCGACCAGACTTGCTTTTCCCAAACGAATAGATTTGATCTCAGTGCCCGTCAGTACAATTCCGGCAGTAAAGGTATCGAGCAACTCATAGTCGAAAGTTGCCCGTTTGTTTTTTATTACTATATTATTGCTGATTTTTTCTTTCATTACTTTCTTTCAATCAAAAGCGAAGTCCGGGCATCAACATCACCAGAAT
>DAIPZX010000185.1:0-5155 GCA_036781995.1 Massilibacteroides sp.
TTGTTTTTGATTGCTATTCCTCTGAATTGCGATGCAAAGATAGGGGGATTATTTGTATTATGCAATATGTTTATTCGTTTTTTTCTGTTTCTTCAGCCTTCATTTAGCTTCAAAACACGCGTTTTTAGGTCATCTATCTGTGTCTCAGACTCAAGACCAATTGTCATGCAGTGAATATTTGCTTTTTTAATTGCAAATTCAAGTGATTGTTCTCTTTCTTCTTCTTTGACGCGCTTGCCTTCTCCGAATATTTTCATTCCAATGATACCTTTTCCGTTTTGTTTGGCTTTGCCTAACAGTTCGTTTACGGCTTCCGGAGTTCCATCCATATTTGCTTGGAAAGGGTTTATACGAGCGAGAATCACGTCTACCCAAGGGCTTTCAACGGCTTCTGCCATGGCATCCCAGTTGTGACAAGAAACGCCTACCGCGTTTATGATCCCATCTTGTTTGGCTTTTGATAAGGCATCCATATAATAGGAACGATTTTTTGGCCATTGTTTTTCCATTAGGCAATGCATCAGGACAATGTCAATATAGTCTGTCGCAAGTTCAACTCTGAAACGATCTAAGGCTTGATCTACAGGTGTTATTTTGTCTGATCCATTCGGATGGGTCCATATTTTAGTGGATAGCCGAACTTTTGATCTATCCATGTGTTTTAAAGCTTCTGCCATAAAAGTGTGAGAACCGTATGAATCAGCCATGTCGAAATATCTGAGTCCGTTCTCATAAGCATATTGAGCTAATTTAGTGAACTTTTCTATACCCAATCTGGTTTGATTGGAAGACTTGTCATACCCCACAGTGCCTGTGCCCATTCCAACCTGCGAGATTTGTAACCCTGTTTTACCAAGCAAAACTTGTGGTATGATTTCTTTGGGGGGAGGCGCTGTTACTGTCGAAAACGCATTTTGTCCCGATACCGCCAGTCCTGCTACCCCGACAACGCTGGCTTTAATAAATTTTCGTCTATCTATCGAATTCATAAGATTAGTATTTAAAGCCGTAATATAACTACTTTATTTCAATTCCCTCCGTAATTACATTAAATTATTGAAGATAAATAATATCTTTATAGCATAATAATCAGTTTTATTTATCCTCAATTATTATTTATGAATAAAATCAGCATCATTCTTTCACTGCTCGTCTTTTCTTTAGGGGGTATTTATGCTCAAAATGAAGTTCCCGTTGTCGCTCCCGGGGCTAAGTTGGAAATGCTGGCAGATGGTTTTAGTTTTACAGAAGGGCCTGCGGTTGACAGACAAGGAAATGTCTACTTTACGGACCAACCGAACAATTTAATTTTGAAATGGTCTGTAACCGGAGGCTTGTCAACATTCAGTTCTGATCCGGGTAGAGCGAATGGGCTCTATTTTGACAAAGATAATAATCTATTTTCCTGTTCGGATATGGATAATCAGATATGGAAATTCAATCAGGATGGCGGATATGAAATAATCGTATCAGACTATCAGGGGGGAAAATTAAATGGGCCGAATGATTTATGGGTTCATCCCGAAGGACGGATTTATTTTACGGATCCTTTATATAAACGTGATTATTGGCTACGAAATCCGGAGATGCAACAGGATGGAGAGCATGTTTATTCTTTTTGCCCTCAGACTCAAGAATTGAAAAGAGTTGCGAATGATCTCGAAAAACCTAATGGAATAGTCGGGACGCCGAATGGCAAGCAGCTATATGTTGCCGACATTAAGGCCAATAAAACGTATGTGTACGACATACAAGCAGATGGTTCGTTAACTAACAAGAGATTGTTTGCCTCTTTAGGTTCAGATGGGATGACGATTGATGAAGAAGGCAATATCTACCTTACGGGAAAAGGAGTTACCATTTTTAATCCTCAGGGAAAGCAAATGGGGCATATTCAGGTAGATGCCAATTGGACGGCGAATGTTTGTTTCGGTGGCGAGGATATGAAAACACTTTTTATAACCGCATCCCAACATCTATACAGTTTGCGTATGCGCGTAAAAGGGGTACATTGATTTCTTTTTTTGATCTATTCTTTTGGAAGTATAAAAAAAACAATATCTTTGCAGCCGAATAACAAAGGAGATTCATACTGTTCTATGGTGTAATGGTAACACGTCAGATTCTGGTCCTGAAATTCCAGGTTCGAGCCCTGGTAGAACAACAAAAAAAGAAGAAAAAGACCTGATTTTCAAAAATAGAAAATCAGGTCTTTTTTTATTCGTTGGAAAGCAATTTTATTTGGAGCAAGATATTTTTAGTTCTACTTCAAAATACTATCCGAATGGAGTAAATACTTGTAGCGATATTATTCAAGACCCTCGTTATTCTGTATTTCTTTATTTCGGTTGATTTCAGTACTTCAAAGTCAACGTAGAGAGTCTTGTTTTTTCTTGCAGTTGGAGTAGGCGTTGGGCTTGTTTTGTTTGCTGTGTTAATGTAAATGATAAACCTTGCTAACTATTTTCCATTGGTCGCTGCCTTTTACCATCGTAAACATATCGGTATATTTATGTGTGCCGAATTGGGCTTCGAGACGAACAATTGCTACGTCTTTTTCAATGCTGCACGATGCTATCTCATAATTGACCTCCTGGCTTCCCGTCTTTTCGACCAGATCATACAGTACCTGAATCGGCACAAGCATAAACTGTCCTTCGTAGATGCCCGACAACGTTGCGCCTTCGGCGAAGGCTTGAGCCGTAATCGAGCTATCGCCCTGCCTGCTACCTTCGATATAGAGTTTGATCGTCTTTTCTATATTTGCAAATTCAGGATCGTTTGCGACGGTATTGACTTGTTTGTCAGACTGATTGTTACATGCAAAAAACAGAATAGGCAGAATCAGTAATAAATATTTCTTCATTGTCGATTAATCTAATTATAAACTAATCGCAAATATACGGAGTTTCATCCATTTTATACCGGTTTGCTGTCTGTTATTTATCAATCGTCTTTTTTTATCTCCGCGTTGTCGGTACAAACTCGTGTTAAAAACACATAAATGTTTGAATATCTATCATTTGTGTTTATATTTGTGATACACAAAATATAGTACCATGGGACATAATATTACACAACTTTACAATGAGTACAAGGACGGTAAGATAGATCGTCGTTCTTTTCTTAAGAGATTAGTGCTGGCAGCAGGAAGCTCGGCGGCGGCATTGGCTTGTTTGTCGGCGTTGGAAGATGCTAATGCGTCTGTAATGATACAGGGCACGAATGATACGGTTACTGAATTTGTCAGCTACCCTGCTCCGAAAGCGGAGATGAGGGGCTTCTTAGCTCATCCTGTTACGGGAAATAAGTTTCCGGCAGTGGTGGTGATTCATGAAAACCGCGGATTACAACCACATATTCAGGATGTGGCCAACCGATTTGCGCAAGCGGGCTTTTTGGCAATGGCTCCCGATGCGCTGACGCCTGTCGGCGGAACTCCGGAAGGCGATCAGGCGAAGGCTTCCGAATTGATCAGAACCCTGAATAGTGAGGATACGATAGATAACATGGTTGCGGCCGTTAAATACCTTAAGACACATCCGCTGTCAACAGGAAAAGTGGGTTGTACGGGCTTTTGCTGGGGTGGTGCGATGACCAATAACGTTGCTGTAAACTCGCCTGAACTGGATGCGGCGGTTCCTTATTATGGTCGGCAGCCGGCTAAGGAGGATGTCGCAAAAATCAATGCGCCTATATTGGCTCACTATGCCGAAAATGATGCAGGTATAAATGCCGGAATTGCGGCCTTTGAGGAAGAACTTAAAAACCGGAATAAAGAGTATCAGGTGTATATTTACCCCGGAACCGGACATGGCTTTAATAATGATACAAACCCGGACAGGTATCATCCGGAGGGTGCCCGATTGGCCTGGAATAGAACCATTGCTTTCTTCAAGGAAAAGCTTGACTGATCAGGCGTAGCTATCCTTTCCATGCTTTTGAGACGGAAGCAATAAATGGCTTGCAATGGTTGAAAAAGTATTGATAGCCATCGCAGAGGTAGTTTAATCCCGGTTCTCCATCAGGCGATGTTATAAATCGGTTTTTCGGACATTCGCCGTTGCACATGTCTCTTACTTCACAATGGATGCAGTATTGGGGCAGTGTGTTGCGCTTGTTGTCTCCAAATGCTTTTTGTGCAGGATGTTGCAGGAAATACGTGAGGGGGTGGTCGTTTATGTTTCCGAGAGACCTTCCTTTTTCGACGAAGTGATCGCATGAATAAAAATCGCCGTTTTGTTCTATTACCGGAACGCCTCCGCATCGTTCTCTGAAGATACATAACGAATGTTCCTGATTGAATGCTGTTCGCAACGCTTCTTCAAATAGCTGGATTTTAATCGTGCCAATATCGTTTGCCACCCATTCGTCAAAAACGGCAGAGAGAAAAAGCCCAAATTCGAACGCGGGTACTGACTGCGGAGAAACCGGGCTTTCTCTGTTGTTTGTTTTTTCGACCAATGGCAAGAAGGTGATGTGGCTTGCTCCGAGTGTTTTGAAGAAATTGTAAACAACCAACGGATGTCTTACATTATAGGCGTTTACAACGCATAGTATCTCCGGCTGTATCCCCTGTTCGCGGAGCAGGTTGTAACCGTGAAGTGTTTTCGCAAAACTTCCGTTTTCAGATGGGGTGCGGCGCGTAGCATTATGGAAAGCCTCAGGTCCGTCCATGCTTATTCCGACGACAAATCCGTTTGCGGCAAAAAAAGTAGCCCATTCTTTTGTTATCATCGTGCCATTCGTCTGAATGCCGTTCAGAAAGCTTTTTCCATGCGGCAGATATTTCTTCTGAATGGATAACGCTTTTTCAAAGAAATCAATACCGGTCAGCAGCGGTTCTCCTCCATGCCAGGTAAACAGGACTGTATCTCCCGATGAAGATAGATAATGCTGTTTGATATAATTCTCTAAAGTATCATCACGCATGACGGTCTTTTCGCCGCTATCATATAGCTTGCTCTTTTGCAAATAATAACAATAGCTGCATCTTAAATTGCAATGTGCTCCAACAGGTTTTATAAATACCTGGAAATCGTCGGTTATTACTGTTTTCATGATATGGACAAAAATAGCGAAAATACCCGGACAATAACAATGGATACTGCACACAAAAACAAACAGCCTGAAATGGATGCAATTCTTGCATTCA